>DAIMYK010000043.1:0-9765 GCA_036734525.1 Sediminibacterium sp.
TTTGAAACCCGGCAAATCTGTTTCTCGCAAATCCTCCTCAGCTTCAGCCAAAGAGGAAGAAGACGAGGATGATGATTTTGAAGAGAATGATGATTGGGAAAAAGCTGAAGAAGAAGAAAGTTGGGACCCCGATTTTGATGAATTCGATATTCCCAAAGGAAAAGGCGGCAGCAAATCAGGCAGCAGCAAACGCAAAGGGGATGACGATGATGACTTTAAACTCGACGAAGACTTCAAAGAATTCGGCCTTTTTGGTGATGAAAAAGGTGGGGGATTCGATGACGATGATGACGATTTCTAAAAGCGTCGATCTATAGTGAAGTCAAGGTGCACACAAGAATTTACAGCTGATCAAGACTTGTCGTTGCTGAAGCAACAGATATTGCTTTGGTGCGACCAGCACTCATATTGTTGTTTTCTCGATAGCCATCACTACAGTAACACCGGAGAAGAACCCCGCTGTCTGGCAGCCGCAGGAGTTAACCAAATTTTTTTAGCAGAGGGTGACCCGGGTAAATTACTGGAAGAAGCGGAAAAATGCAATGACTGGCTTTTCGGCCATTTCAGTTATCATTCTTTTCATTCCTACCATGGATTGCCCCAACCCATCATGCCCGATGGAAGTTTTGCCGGAACACTCCTGTTTTGTCCGGAAACCGTCATGGAAATCATCGGTAACCGACTGATCATTTCCACCCTGGAACCCTCAGCAGAAACTATCTGGAACAGCATTCGCCAAATAGATGTAACCCCTCTCCATCAACCACTGCCTCCTGTTCAATTTAGTGCTGAACTAGAACCGGACATGTATATAAAAAAGGTGGAAACTCTGTTAGACCATATCCGCCGGGGAGACTGTTATGAAATAAATTTTTGTCAGGAGTATTTTGCAGTCCCGATAACCATTCCTGCCTTAAATACGTATGTCCAACTGATGGAGATATCTCCCAATCCCTTCTCGTGCTTTTACAAAAACAATGGGAATTATGTTCTCTGTGCAAGTCCGGAGAGATTCTTGCAAAAAAAAGGCAATCAGATAAGATCACAACCCATCAAAGGAACCATTCGGCGCAATACCTCCAACCCCGAACTAGATGAACAATTAAAACAAACACTGCTGAACAGCACCAAAAATCAGAGTGAAAATATTATGGTGGTTGATCTGGTTCGCAACGACCTGAGCAGAATCTGTCGGGAAGGGACCGTACGCGTTACTGAATTGTTGGGCCTGCACAGTTTTCCGCAGGTTCATCAACTCATATCAACAGTAGAAGGTGAATTATTACCCGGTACTACGTTATTGGATGTCCTTCGATCTACTTTCCCCATGGGAAGCATGACAGGGGCACCCAAAAAGAAAGTAATGGAACTGATAGAGGAATATGAAGTTGAGCCCCGGGGGATCTACTCTGGCAGTATAGGATATATAACCCCTCAAAAAGATTTTGACTGGAATGTGGTGATTAGGAGTCTGGTGTATCTTTCCTCCCAGGAATACCTCAGTTACCATGTGGGTGGTGGAATTACTGCGAACAGTGACCCTCAGCAAGAATGGGAAGAATGTCAGGTAAAAGCCGGAGCTATTCAATCTCTTTGGAAAAAGTAAATAACTTACTTCATCAGTTCCTGACCAGCCAGCAAAGTCTGAAGAGAAGTAAGAAGAAGCTCAGGTTTTTTAGATTCAAATAATTCCTTTTTTCCTGCTCCCAGCGGCAAATTCATCCAGTATGTTTTTCCCGCAGCCAGTTGCTGGTCAAAGCCGGGATTGACTGCCAGAAATGCCTTCAGTTCAATTCCCAGGGAAGTTGCTACAACGGATGACAAAAACCTGCCTGTCACCGGCACTTGCTCATGGGTGTCAGCCAGGTTAGAGGGTGGACGAACTGCTTTTTGTTGTTCCATCTCGGCGGCAGTCATAGTGGTTACCCCGCCCGTTCCCTCAAAAATATAATGCGTCCCGATGAATTTCTTCACGTGGTTGCGTGTCTCCTCCGGGAGGTGATATTGCAAATTCCAGAAATCTCGGCTACCTGATTTGCGAATGGCCTGCCGAACCCGGCCGGCGCCTCCATTGTAAGCAGCTACAACCAACAACCAGTCCCCAAATTCTCCATACAATTCCTTCATCAATCTTGCTGCTGCATGGGTACTTTTATAAAAATCCATGCGCTCATCTTTCGGACCGGTTCTGAGTCCGAATCTCTTCGCCTCATACTCCATCAACTGCCAGGGACCCACGGCTCCTGCCCAGGATACTAATCCCGGTGTGAGGTGACTCTCAATAACACTGAGGTATTTCATTTCCCTTGGAAGCCCATATGAACTCAAAATATTGTCATATAGATCAAAATAGGGCTTACCCCAGAATTTCATTTTTTCCAGTTCCTTTCCCTGCTTGCGAATGTATTCCTGCACAAAAGATACTGCCCGGGGATTCAACTGAGATTCATAGGGTACTGAAGGATCGTATTTAGAACCTATGAAAAGGCTTTCAAACCCAATTTTGGCCACTTTGCCGGTATCGGAAGCGATGCCTGCCACCCCCTCAGGGTTCATCCATGACCTACCCGCCCAACTGCCGGCAACTAGTGCGAAGGCAATTAGTAACCCTTTGGAAAGAGCTATGGGGGTATTCATACGCCAGGACGGCCATTCCATAACCTTGAATTTTTGTGCTTTTCGCCCCGAAAGTCCAATTTTCGTGCCAAACTATGCACCTATGGACTTCCCCGCCAACTGCAGGAACCGTTCGGAAAGGCGCAGCAAAGATACTTCATTAAAACGGGCCGACATCACCTGGAGCCCAAAGGGGAGTCCGTCGGGGTGCTGGAAAAGGGGGAGGGAAATGGCCGGAGAGCCCACCAAATTGGCCAGAACAGTATATATATCTCCCAGGTACATTTCGACCGGATCGGTCGTTTTTTCCCCCAGCCGGAAGGCGGGGGAAGGAACTGTAGGCAGTAATAGACCGGAATAATTCGAAAATATGCCCTGAAAGGCATCCGACAACAACCTTCGAACTTGTTGTGCCTTAGTAAAGTACGCATCGAAGTAACCCGCACTCAAGACAAAATTACCCAGCAGAATCCGGCGTTGTACCTCCTTGCCAAATCCCCGGGATCGGGTCAGGGTATACAGTTCTTCCGGACTGGTTAAATCTCCCGGCGCCCGATAGCCATACCTAACCCCATCATACCGTGAAAGATTGCTGGATGCTTCTGCTGTTGTTAAAATATAGTAGGCAGGTACGATCTCATCGAGCCAGTCCATGTCCACAGCATCTACCTGGTACCCCTCCGAGCGAAGCAGATCAATAAAGGAAAATAAAGATGTGCGAATGGCCGGATCCAAAGAAGGGTGTTCCAATGCTTGTCTTATGTAAGCCAGTTTTCCGGTGGGAACACTTACACTTAACTCTTTGGAATAGGCAGGTACAGGCAGATCAGACACAGTGCTGTCATATTCATCTGCACCACCAATCACTTCCAGCACCAATGCCACATCGTTGATGTTGCGAGCAAAAATACCTATCTGATCAAAGGAGGAAGCATACGCAATCAATCCGTATCGGGAGATACGACCATAGGTGGGTTTTAATCCGATGATGCCGCAAAAATCTGCCGGTTGACGTACTGATCCGCCGGTATCAGAACCCAGACTGACCATGCACATCCCTGCTTGCACGGCAACGGCTGAACCTCCTGAAGAACCACCCGGCACACGGGTGGGATCAATAAAATTCTTTACGGGACCAAAGGCAGAATTCTCATTGCTGCTGCCCATGGCAAACTCATCGCAGTTTTGTCTGCCAATGATGATGGCCCCCGCATCGAGTAATTTTTGTATAGCTGTAGCATTGTAAATGGCTACATAATCTTCAAGCATGTGGGATGCTGCCGAAACCCGATGTCCCTGGTAGCAAAGCACATCTTTGATACCCACGACAACACCATGTAACGGGGCCAGTGGCTCGCCATTCTTTATTGCCTGATCGAGCGCAGCTGCGCGCACGAGGGCCTCGTCTTCAAAAACTTCCAGAAATGCGTTCAGGTGTTTGTTGTCACGGATTACAGCCAGATAATGCTGTACGGTCTCTGTGCAACTAATGGCCGCAGATTGCAGCGCACTGTGATAGTCTTTGATTGCACTTATCGGAAACAAAGGCTATGATTAATTGTGGTGCAATTATGCGCCGGTAGTAGAATTGTCTTTTTCTTTGATACCCTCTTCAATCTCACGCTTAACATTGTTCTTGGCATCATTGAACTCACGTATTCCCTTACCCAATCCACGCATGAATTCGGGGATTTTCTTACCACCGAATAAAATCAGGACCACTATACCAATCACCAAAAATTCCTGAAATCCAAAACTTCCCATAAAAAAGGTTTTAGCTGTCAAAGTTACAAAAAAACTGACAGGCTGGGAAATAAGATTTATGTGTGGTGGCACAAAAAAAAGACAGCCCTGCGGGCTGCCTTTCAAATATTTCTTAGCTCCTGAGAACCAATTAAAATCTTTTCTCACGGATACGTGCACTCTTACCACTGCGCTCACGGAGGTAGTACAGCTTGGCGCGACGCACTTTACCGGATTTATTCAGCTGGATGGAATCAATATTGGGGGAGTGGATCGGAAACAAACGCTCAACACCTACACCATCGGAGATCTTCCGTACGGTAAAAGAGGCGGTGGCTCCGGTTCCCTGCTGCTTGATCACGTCACCGCGAAAGCTCTGGATACGTTCTTTACCACCCTCGACAATCTTGTAGTTCACAGTGATATTATCACCTGCTTTGAAGGCGGGATGCTGCTTTTTAGTAGTCAGCTGGTCGTGTACAAATTGAACGGCTGCGTTCATAAAACATCGTTTTTGAGGACGGCAAAGGTAGGTAAAAAACCTTCACCGGGCTCATTTTAATGGATAATTTTTTACCTGGCTACATTAACAGCCCTTTTCTCCCGGATAACCGTCACCTTGATCTGGCCGGGATATGTCATTTCGGTCTGGATTTTCTGGGCTATTTCAAAGCTCAGCTTATCGCTGTCGGTATCTGAAACCTTGTCCGCCTCAACGATAACCCGGAGTTCCCGACCGGCCTGGATGGCATACGCCTTCTCCACACCCTGATAAGAAACGGCCAGATTTTCTAGATCCTTGATCCGCTGGATATATTGCTGCATGATCTCCCTACGGGCGCCCGGACGGGCACCGCTGATGGCATCACAGGCCTGAATGATGGGAGAAATGACATATTGCATTTCCATTTCGTCGTGGTGCGCACCGATTGCATTCACCACAGCCGGATTTTCACCATACTTTTCAGCAAGCTTAGCCCCCAGCAAAGCATGGGTTAATTCAGTCTCTTCATCGGGCACCTTACCGATATCGTGCAACAAACCGGCACGCTTGGCCAGCTTAGGGTTCATTCCCAACTCGGCAGCCATGATGGCACAGAGATTGGCTGTTTCCCGGCTGTGCATCAGCAGGTTCTGACCATAGGAAGACCGAAAACGCATCTTTCCTACCATACGCACCAATTCCTTGTGCAGGCCATGAATGCCCATCTCTATAACAGCACGCTCTCCAATGTCAATGATCTGTTCTTCCAACTGGCGACGGGTCTTTTCCACTACCTCTTCAATACGAGCCGGGTGAATACGCCCATCAGAAACCAGACGCTGCAAACTTAATCGGGCCACTTCACGACGAAGCGGATCAAAAGAAGACAAAACAATGGCTTCCGGAGTATCATCCACGATCAGATCAACACCGGTGGCAGCTTCTATTGCCCTGATATTTCTTCCCTCACGACCAATGATCTGACCCTTGATCTCGTCTGACTCAAGGTTGAACACTGTTACCGTATTCTCAATAGTTACCTCGGCAGCAGTGCGCTGAATAGACTGTATCACAATCTTGCGGGCCTCTTTGTTGGCCTTCACGCGAGCTTCCTCAATAATTTCCTGCTGCAAAGACAACGCCCTGGACCGGGCTTCTTCCTTCAGGCTTTCTACCAGCTGATTGCGCGCATCATCAGCACTCAATCCTGCAACTTTCTCGAGCCGGCGAATATGCTCCTCCTGGTGTTTTTCCAACTCAGAGCGCTTATTGTTAACCACCTCGATTTGCCTGTTCAGGTTTTCTTTGATGGCATCCATTTCTTTGGATTGCTTATCCAAAGCAGATTCCTTCTGAGAAACAGACTGCTCTTTCTGTTTAATGCGGTTTTCAGCTTCGCTGATCTTGCGGTTGCGCTCCATCACATCCCGGTCATACTCTGACTTCAGCTGAACAAACTTCTCCTTGGCTTCCAGCTGTTTTTCCTTCTTGATGGTTTCAGACCTTAATTCGGCTTCTTTGACTATTTTTTCTGCCAGTTCTTCGGCTTCTTCAATGCGCTTTTTAGTGTTTTTAGAGAAGATCAACCACCCGGCAGCCAGGCCCAGAATGAGGGCAACAGCTCCTGTGATGATCAATAATATCATAGGGTCCATGAGATAGGCAATTTTTTAAGGTTTTCACAATCGTATACATATACATTTTTTCCATATCTATAGAAAGCAATGTTTACAAAGATACTTAATATAATGAATAATTATTGAACCAAGTGAGGTTCTTGCCGGAAACCGGGACAAACGGGTGAAAATAGGCGATAAGAAGACAAGATTGCCGGAACTAGGAAGGGGTTCGCAGCGTTTGGCGGATGAGTTGTTCCAGATCGGATAGTTCCTGCAGGGCAGCTTCTTGTTGTAAAACAATATCAGTTTCATCCCCTTGTTCGGTAGCGAACCACAACAAAGCCATAGAGACAAAATCCTGCATATCCTTGCCTGCAAACTGAACTTTGAACTCAGCAATCTTCTGATTGATCAGGTTGGCTGTCTTGCGTACCTTTTCCTCATCCTTTTTTTCAACACGAATGCGGTAAGTTCTGTCGGCTATAACCACATTAATTGGAATCATTTCATCCATAACTACTGGTTTAAGAGTGCCAGACATTGATCAATCTCTTTGATGTAGGCATCTATTCTTTTGGTGAGTTCTTTTTTCTCTTCATCATGCAATAATCCCGCTTCAAACCGGGCAGCATCGGCATGTGGTTGCAGTTGAGACAATTGCAATTCTTTGGAAGCAAGCAGTTTTTCCTTTTTATCGAGTTCCAGTTGTAAGCGACCTGCCTCCTTTTGCAACTGTACATGTTGTTTCACCAGTTGCCGAACCTGCAACTTCAACTGATTGATCTGCTGTTGTAATGAACTCATTTGCAAAAATTCAGGACTGAATATCGGATTATTTTCTGATTTCTGCCGCCACGACCTTTTCTAACTGACCGATGATTTGTCCCATCATTTTATCTACCTCCTTATCGGTAAGTGTTTTTTCTTCATCCGAGAAGAAAAAGCTCAAGGCCATCGATTTTTTACCCGCCCCAAGTTTCTCACTTTCAAAAACATCGAACAAGCGATGCTGCCTGAGCAAAGGCAGTTGGAGAGAAGCTACTGCGGCCTCCATTTCACCATAGGTTCTTTTTGCATCCACCACCATCGAAAGATCACGCTGCATAACCGGAAACTTATTCACTTCTTTGTAACGTATGCGATTCGCTTCCTGTAAATCCATCAATACAGGCAAAAGCAAATCAATCATGATCACCGACTGTCGGATATCGAAAGAGGACAATTTTTTCGCAGGCACTTCCAGAATAAAACCTACTTCTCGCTCTCCAACACTGATTTTAGTGGCACCATCCTTCCCAGGATGGAATTGTGGTGTCATACCTAAACAGCCGATCAGTCCGGAGGCAATTCCATTGGCAAAATAATAATCAGTAGCTACCGGTTTTTCCTGCCAGTGCTCTGCAGTTCTATCTCCTGTAAGAAAAACTGCCAGGTGCTCTGTTTCCAGGTATCCCTGTTGCTGGTTCGTATGATACGTCTTACCCCATTCGAACAAAAATAACCGGTTGTTCCTGCGGTTGATATTGTAAGAAATGACTTCTAGTCCGGTTTCCAGCATAGAAGGTCTCATCCAATCCAGATCAGCACTGAGGCTGTTGATCATGGCCACTCCGGTCAATTTTTCTTCCTCTGTATAATACTTGCTGTTGGTGATGGAGTTGGTACATATTTCCATTCCTCCTCTGCCGGAAAGATAATTGGCCATTTTTTCTTTCAACCGTTCTTTAACAGCCAGAGGATCGAGTGAAGGACTAATACTAATGACAGAGGGAATCTCGATGTTATCAAGACCATCAATCCGAACAATTTCTTCCACCAGATCTGCGGGCAAAGAAATATCGGTCTTGTGCAAGGGTACTGAAAAACGAATTTCATCCATTCCCTCACGAACCACTTCAAAACCAAGACTGTTCATGATTTTTTTCACTGCCTCGTGGTGATAATTTTTTCCGCTTAATTTCTTTAGATAGTGGTATTTGAGACTTACTTCCTTTTTCTCTACAGGTTGAGGATAGATATCAATGATTTCCCCTTCCACTACTCCTCCGGCTATTTCTTTGATGAGCAAGGCAGCTCGTTTAAGAACGTTTACTGTTTGTGAAATATCCACGCCCTTTTCAAAGCGGGTGGCTGCATCGGTTCGGAGTTCGTGTCGCAATGATGTCTTGCGAATTCCGGCAGGATGAAACCAGGCACTCTCCAGGAAGATGCGCGTTGTCGTTAAGCTAACTCCGCTGTGTTTGCCCCCAAAAACGCCACCGATACACATGGGACCATTGGCATTACAGATCATGAGGTCGTCTTTGCTGAGTTTCCTTTCTTTATCATCCAGAGTTATGAAAGTTGTTCCCTCCGGCAGTTGCTGAACGATTACTTCGTTGCCTTCAATCGCATCCGCATCAAAGGCATGCAAGGGTTGCCCGGTATCATGCAGGATGAAGTTGGTGATGTCAACAATGTTGTTGATGGGTCGCTGACCGATGGCCATCAATCGATTTTTCAGCCAATCGGGGGAGGGTCCTACCCGAACGCCCCGAAGGGAAACCCCTGCATATCGCGGGCATGCAGCAGTATCAATAACTTTTACCGAAACGGGTGTGTCGGGAAGGTCTGACTTGAATCCATTGGCTGTCACCTGCTGCACCTTCGTCTCACGAATATGATGTGTGAGATAAGCACTGACATCCCTGGCTACTCCGGCATGGCTCATCGCATCCATGCGATTGGGTGTGAGACCGATGGTATAGATCCAATCTGTATATACGGGGAATACTTCTGACAAAGGAGTTCCGGGTGCAAGATTATTCGGAAGTACCAATATTCCATCGTGAGAAGTGCCCATTCCAATTTCGTCTTCCGCACAAAGCATACCCTCACTCTCCACTTTTCTGATAGCAGCTTTACGAAGCGTAAGGGGGTCTCCGGTAACTGGGTAAATAGTAGTTCCCACCAGGGCAACCGCCACTTTCTGACCTGCTGCAACATTAGATGCTCCGCAAACAATTTGCAAGTCCTCCGTACCACCGATGCTTACTTTCGTCACTTTCAATTTATCGGCATTGGGATGTGGCTGACAATCGCGAACCTCCCCCACTACCCCCCCCATGAGTCCGCCGCGCACACTTTCATAGTGATTCATTTCCTCCACTTCCAAACCAATGGCGGTAAGAATGTGGGAGAGCTTTTCCGGCTCCGGCAGCTCAGGTAGATAATCCATTAACCAATTGTAACTGATGGTCATTTTTCTTGCTTTATAAGGAGGCCAAAAATACATGAATATTGCCGGATGCCCACCTCGATGGG
>DAIMYK010000044.1:0-4980 GCA_036734525.1 Sediminibacterium sp.
GTTTACCGTTAGTCTGGGGGTGATACCCGATTATGGATATACCGGTACCGGAATGAGACTGGACGGGGTTAGTCCGGGAAAACTCGCAGAAAAGCTGGGATTGAAAGCAGGCGACATTCTATTACAACTGGGAGAGTATAAATTTGTGGATGTATCTACCTATATGCAATCATTGGGGAAGTTTAAAAAAGGCGACAAAACAGTTTTACGTTACAAGCGCGGAGCCGATGAGCAGGTAGTTGATGTACAATTCTAAAACAATGGCATGAAGCTGAAGCTTGACACAGAGGGCATGCAAGACGATTTCTTTGCAGATGGCTGCCTGCTGGGTATTACAGCTCCCTTGAAATGTTATCAGTTTTGCCTCGCATTGAATAAACAGTTGGGCTATAACTTCAGGTTGATGGCAGAATATGAGATCATACTGAAGAAGAAAGACCGCGCTTATTATTTCTCAGTTTACGAGTCTTATGCTCCCGGCAATCCACTTCGTCACCTGCTCTACCACAACCATTATGATGGCGAATATTTGTTACCGGAATTCAGGCACATGGACTTTCTCTGGCTGATTCGTGGCGACCTTACATTAGATAATACGGTGGAAAAGATTCGTCAGCAGGCAAAAACCATACCCGAAGTACAGCTGGTGGCCGAGCTTCCCTTCGATCAACTCAAAAACTGGAGCAACCTGATTTTATAAGGCGAATTTGCCCCCTTTTCAGGGCAGTACTTGAATGGTTTTTTCGCCGCTGACAGTAATTTCACCTATAGGATTGACATGTGCGCCCAGGCCCTCTCGTTCTAATACTTCCTGAACCTGACTTAGCGCTTCCGGTGCCACGGCTACCAATAAACCACCATTGGTTTGCGGATCGGGTAACAGAGAGAATGCCTCCATCACATTGACGCCGGCAGCAAAAGACACCTTGCTTTGATATGCATTCCAGTTGCGGTAAGTAGCATCGGGTACCAGTCTGTCTTTAAGGTAGACCAATGCTTCCTGAATGATCGGAATAGTTGAATAATGAAGAACCGCCTTACAGTTGCTGCCTTCTGCCATTTCAATCAAATGACCCAGCAATCCAAATCCGGTTACATCGGTCATCGCATGAACACCCGGAATTGTTCCCAACACTTCACCCGATTTGTTCAGGGTACCGAGATATTGGTAGAGCAGGTCTTCCTGGCCGGCTTGCAGTGCACCTCTTTTTTGTGCGGTAGATAAAATGCCTACGCCGATGGGCTTGGTTAACAGCAGCAGGTCCCCTGCCTGGGCGGTATTGTTTTTTTTCAGGTTCGGCAATGCTACCAGTCCATTCACAGATAACCCAAAAACCGGTTCGGCGCCATCGATGCTGTGACCTCCTGCCAGAGGAATCCCTGCTTCGGCACAAATATCCCGTGCACCTCTTAACACCTCGCGGGCAGCATCGGTACCCAGTTTTTCAAGTGGCCAGGAAAGCAATGCCAGCGCGAGTAAAGGTGTGCCACCCATGGCATATACATCACTGATGGCGTTGGCAGCAGCAATTCTTCCAAAGTAATAAGGGTCATCTACAATGGGCGTAAAAAAATCGGTAGTACTAATGAGTCCTTTTCCATTTCCGAGGTCATACACTGCTGCATCATCACTGCTTTCATTGCCCACCAGCAATGACTGAAATGCGGAGCCGGTGCGGTTGTCCTGTAGAATTTTTTCCAGTGCTGCCGGAGCCATCTTACATCCGCAACCCGCTGCAGTAGCATATTGTGTGAGCCGAATTTTTTCCATAAGTCAATTTTAATCGATCCATTGTGCCTGGCGGAGGGTAATCACTTCGCCTGCTGCATTGTGTACCTGTAATTCGCCGGTGGCTGTAACCTCCAGGGAGGTTCCCACTATTTTTTTCCCATCAGCCAGCAGACTAACAGGTCCTGTCTTTTTGTAGAGATGTTTGTTGTATTCACTGAGGGTTGATAATTCCTCTTTGGCAGTCCATTGCTCCAATCTTTTTTCCAATTGATGACAAAGTTCCTGCGCCAGCAGAAGAACATCGTAACTTTTGCCGGTAATCAGTTGCAGGGAAGTGGCTCGTATTGCTTGTTCGGGAAAGTTTATCTGGTTGATGTTCAGTCCTATACCGATGATCGACCAGGTCCATTCCGATCCTCTCCAGATGTTTTCAATCAGAATTCCCCCTGCCTTTCTGTCACCCCAATAAATATCATTGGGCCATTTGATCAGGGTGCCGCTTTTGCTGTAAGCGTTCAACAAATCAAAGCAGGCAAGTGCTACCAGTCGGTTGAGAGCGGCTGCCTCTTCGATCTTGCGTCCACTGGTATTCAACGCTATGGACAGGAGGATGTTTTTTCCGGGTTCGCTCACCCAGGAACGCTCTTGTCTTCCCTTGCCCTCGGTTTGGTGATCGGCAAAAAAAGCAATGCCGCTGGTAGCCAGATTTGCGTCAATTTGGTTTCTGGCATACCTATTGGTACTATCTATTTCGGTTAAATGGATGAACGGCGTGCCAATATGACTTTTAACTTCGAGGGGTGACAAAGAAGTAGTATTTTTGTAAAGGTACAAACTGGGGAGGCAGATTAGCTGAAAACCTGCCTTTTCGGATCCGGGAAGTCAATTCGTAGAACAAAATTTTTAATTATTGGAAACACTTTCTGTATTACAGGGACGCAAGAGAAACAACAACAACCGCCTCACCCGCCAATCCAAAATTTTTAAATCCATTCTGCGGGCAATTCAAGATAAAAAGGGCGATAAGATAGTGAGTCTGGACCTGAGAAAAATTACTGCAGCAGCAGCAGAAATTTTTATCGATTGTGAAGCGAGCAGTACTACTCAGATCAAAGCAATTTGTGATGAGGTGGAAGACAGGGTGAAAAAAGATTGTGGCGAATTCCCTTACAAGCAGGAGGGTCGACAGCAACTGCAATGGGTGCTGATAGATTATGTGAATGTGGTTGTGCATGTAATGCACCCGGAGTCAAGAAAGTTTTATAAGCTGGAGGAAATGTGGAGTGACGCTTCTTTTCAGGAGCATGGAGCGCAGTAAACAATTTATCAAAAGAGCAAAAGAAGGCGAAGCATATGCAACAAGAAAATAAACCCCCGAAAGGCGGGTCTCCGGAGGGACAAAAAAGAGGACCCAAGATCAATCTGTATGTGATATATGGTATCATAGCTGTATTACTATTGGTTGCCAGTCTGGGTCGTTTCTCTCCCGATCTCATAACTGTTACCGAGCAGGAGTTCATGAAAGAAATGCTGCTGAAGGGAGATGTGCAGAAAATTGAGCTGGTTAAGAATAAAGACAGGGTACGTGTATTTATTCAACCCGACAGCCTGAAAAAAGAATACTATGTTGCCAAGCTGAAAAAAACGGTGATCCGCGAAAAGGCCAAGGAGCCTCTGTTTGAGTTTCAGGTATTGGATTGGAAATCTTTCCGTGAAAACATGAAGGAGGCTACCACCAAGAACAATCTTCCGGAAGTGTCGGAGAGAATTGTGGAAGATCAGGACTGGACAAGTCCGTTATTCAATACGATTTTTTCGTTGTTGTTGATCGTGGCAGTATGGGTATTGATGATGCGCAAGATGGGTGGCCAGGGTGGTGCCGGTGGTCCGGGCGGTATATTCAGCATCGGCAAATCAAAAGCCACCTTATTTGATAAAGGAGCACGCGTGAACATTACGTTCGCAGATGTTGCAGGATTGGATGAAGCCAAAGTGGAAGTAATGGAGATTGTTGACTTCCTGAAGAATCCAAAAAAATATACTTCTCTGGGAGGAAAAATTCCCAAAGGAGCGCTTTTGGTAGGACCTCCCGGTACCGGTAAGACCTTGTTGGCAAAAGCCATGGCGGGGGAAGCACAAGTGCCGTTCTTTAGTTTGAGCGGAAGTGACTTCGTTGAAATGTTTGTGGGTGTTGGCGCCAGCCGTGTTCGTGACTTGTTCAAGCAGGCGCGGGAAAAAGCACCTTGTATCATATTCATTGATGAGATTGATGCGATTGGTCGTGCTCGTGGCAGAAATGCCATCATGAGCAACGATGAGCGTGAAAATACCCTCAACCAGTTGTTGGTGGAAATGGACGGATTTGGCGGAGATACAGGCATCATTATTCTGGCTGCGACCAACCGACCCGATGTATTGGATTCTGCCTTGCTGCGTCCCGGAAGATTCGACCGTCAGATTTCTATTGACAAGCCGGATGTAAAAGGCCGCGAAACTATTTTCAAGGTACACTTGTTGCCCATCAAAACTTCAGAGACACTTGACCTGCATCGTCTGGCAGAACTAACGCCCGGATTTGCCGGTGCTGATATTGCCAACGTTTGCAATGAAGCCGCTTTGATAGCTGCGCGCAAAGGAAAGGCCTCTGTAGAGATGATAGATTTTCAAGATGCCATTGACCGTGTAATTGGTGGTTTGGAGAAAAAGAACAAGATCATTGCCCCCCACGAGAAAGAAGTGATTGCATATCATGAAGCCGGTCACGCCGTGTGTGGATGGTTCCTTGAGCATGCTTATCCTTTACTTAAGGTGACCATTGTTCCACGTGGTACTGCAGCTTTGGGTTATGCTCAATATACGCCTACAGAGCAATACCTCTACAACACTGAGCAGCTCAATGATCAGATTTGTATGACCTTGGGTGGAAGGGCTGCCGAGCAGGTTTTCTTTGGCAAGATTTCTACCGGAGCTGCCAATGACCTCCAGCAAATCACCCGCATTGCCTACAGCATGGTAACTGCTTATGGTATGAACAGCAAAGTAGGTAACGTAAGTTTTTATGATCCTGCCAACGAAAATACTTTTACCAAACCTTATAGCGAGGAGACCGGTAAATTGATTGATGAGGAAGTAAGAGCCATTATCGATGCTGCCTACGACAGAACACTTCGACTATTGCAGGAAAAGAAAAGCGAAGTCGAAATTTTTGCGCGCGAGTTACTAAGTAAGGAAGTATTGCATAAGAGTGA
>DAIMYK010000044.1:4990-9752 GCA_036734525.1 Sediminibacterium sp.
GAATCGGCGATGCTGACCGTGAATTGCACCCCCGGCCAATGATGTCGGTATTGCATAAGAGTGATGTTGAACAATTGATTGGCAAGCGACCTTTTGAGGAAAAGAAGCCCGTAAGTATTGAGCCTGAGTTAAGCAACGACGACGTGGTAGGTGAAAGTACCATTGGCCCGGGCAAAACCAATCCGGAAGATTCTTCCACCATCGTTTAATTTTTTATGGCAGGAACTGCACGCGAGAATATTTTAAAACGAATCAAACAGGCACTGAAGCAACCGGTGCCTGTTCCCTTTCCGGGAACTTCCGCGGATACTCATTTTGTGCCAATGGCACAGGAGCCGGTGCTGGAGTTTGCGGAACGCTTCACTGCATTGCAAGGAAAGTTTTGTTACTGCTCGGGCGTTAATGAGCTGGCTGAACAACTCAGGGCATTGGCAGAAAAGAGGGAATGGAAAAAAATATACTGCCGTGACAACAAGTTGAAAGAATTGTTGCACTCTAATGGCTATGCACCCGATTACCACGGCGAACTGGCCAGTTGTGATGCAGCTATAACCGGGTGTGAATACCTGGTTGCCAGAACCGGCTCAATTCTGCTGGGCAGTGGAAATGAGAGCGGAAGAACGGTGAGCGTTTATGCGCCGATTCATATATGTATTGCTTATGCTCATCAGGTGAAGGCCGATATTGCCGATGGCATAGAAGCACTATTTGAGCCCGGAAAGAAATATCCTTCCATGGTTACTCTGGCAACCGGCCCGAGTCGCACAGCTGACATAGAAAAAACGTTGGTAGTGGGTGTACATGGACCGAAAGAAGTATATTGTTTTCTAATCGAAGAATAACTGCTCGTCATGGCATCGCCGGCTACCCATTTTTTATTTGTTTACGGTTCGCTGCGCAGCGGGTTTCATCATCCTGCGTATCAATACATCAGCAGGTATTTTCATGCATTGGGTCCGGCACGCGTGAAGGGAACTTTATATGACATGGGCACTTTTCCCGCTGCTCGCCCGGATGGGCCCGGAACTTATATCGTGGGAGAACTTTATCAGATCAACCAGAAAGATGAATGGGATTGGGCGATTGGCCAGCTGGATGATTATGAAGGGGTGCAGGCGGACGAAGAGGGACCGGCATTGTACGAGCGAAATTTGGTAACAGTGGAAATAGGTGATAAGACGGAAATCGCATGGATCTATTGGTATGCGGGTGCAGTAGGCGGAAGACCCATTGATTCCAGTGGCGATGTATTGGAATATCTTCAAAGGATAATCCAATGACGGCATGATTCCTGCACCGGGTAAAAAAATATATTTTCTCTCAGACTTTCATCTGGGCGCTCCCAATGCGGCCCAAAGTCTATCGAGAGAGAGGAAGGTGGTTGATTTTTTACGCGCCATCGAAGAAGATGTTGACAGCTTATTTATTCTTGGTGATATTTTTGATTTTTGGTTTGAGTACAAGCAGGTAGTGCCCAAAGGATTTACAAGATTGCTGGGTCGACTGGCCGAGATGAGTGACAAGGGAATACCCATTCATGTTTTTACCGGCAACCACGATCTGTGGATGAGGGGCTATTTCGAAAACGAACTCCGCATTCGCGTATATCATGAACCAAAGATTTTCGAGTGGAGCGGAAAAAAATTTTTCATAGGTCATGGTGATGGCCTGGGCCCCGGAGATCATGGGTACAAAAGACTCAAGAAAATCTTTCGGCATCCTGTGTGTCAATGGATGTTCCGACAATTGCATCCCGACCTGGGCATCGGTCTCGCACAATATTTCAGTCGCACCAGCCGCGAATCTACCGGTAGCAGTGACCAGCATTTTCTCGGTGCAGAGAATGAATGGCTGATTCAGTATTGCTATAGAAAACTAGAACAGCAACCGATTGACTTTTTTATTTTTGGACACAGACATTTTCCCATAGACTTTTCTTTGACAGAAAAAAGCCGCTACATCAATACCGGAGACTGGATTAGACATTTTTCCTATGCAGTATTTAATGGCGAAAAACTACAATTGATACAACCCAACGCTTCCTAATTATTCAGCATGCGCCGTCTTTTCAATCAGACTGTTCTCAGCAACACCGTAAGTGATTACTTATGGGTGCTGTTGGTTTGCCTGGTCACCTTGCTGCTGATACGATTCATTTCATCGTTTCTTGCGAAATCATTGTACAGGGGGCTATCAAAGAACCTGCAGCATGATGCTCGACAGTCTTTCCTTAACCTGGTGCTCAAGCCCCTTGATTATTTTCTTTTTTCTGTTGTAGTATTTATTTCGCTGTCCAGACTGAATTTTCCGGCAGCACTCGACATCAAGCTATATCATACCTCCACAAGAGATATGGCAGAATCCGTCTTCATTGCCTGGCTGATCATCACGTTTATTTGGCTGTGCAGGCGCGGGGTTGATTTCATTGCAATAATTCTGGAAGAAAAAGCCAGTCAGACAGCAGACTTGTCAGACAATCAGCTCATCATTTTTTTCAAAGATTTTTTCAAAGTGATACTGTTGCTGATTGGCATACTGCTCGTTTTACGTTTTTCCTTCAATAAAGAGATTGGCAGCATCCTGACGGGATTGAGTATCGTGGGTGCGGCCATCGCCCTCGCAGCCAGGGAGAGCATGGAAAACCTGATCGCATCCTTTATCATCTTTTTCGATAAGCCATTTATTACTGGCGAGCAAGTGAAGGTGGCGCAGTTCACAGGAACTATAGAAAAGATCGGTCTGCGCAGTACCCGTATTCGAACTCCGGACAGAACATTGATTACCGTTCCGAACAAACAAATGGTTGACAATATCATTGACAATCTTACACAGCGCAGTCAGCGCAGAACTGAGATTCGGCTCGAGCTGGATCTCTCAGCTACTACAACGCAACTTGCCGAATTTACCGGTTCGCTGCCGGCATTGATTCAGAGCAAGGGCATAGAGTTGTGCAACATGTATGTCACCGAAACCGGCAAAAATGCGCATGTGATTTTGGTAGAATATTTCAGCTCTGCTGAAGAAGCCATTACTGTTTATAATAAAACGAAGGAAGACATCCTGCTTCTGTTGCTCGAAGAATTACAGAAGCGCGGCATACAGTTAGCAGCTGCCAGCAATCGCTTGTCAGTTCAGCTTTCCGGCGATCAGAATAGCTAGCTCAGGGCAATTTGGCTACAATAGCTGCCAACTCTTTTTCTATGTTGCCGGTAGTGCCATACTCAACTACGCGTCCGGCTTCTTTTCCATTTTGTAAAACGATGAATGTGGGCACATTTGGGATGTTCCAAATCCGGTGCCAGGTGTTGGGCGCGGGTTTGTTTCTGTCAAGTCCCACCACCTGAATTCTGTTGTCGGGGAATCCGCTTTTATCGGTGAGTCGGTATAAGAGGGGTAAAAGATTTTGAGAATCATGGCACCAGGTACCAATGAAGAGGAGCAAGGTAAACTTGTCTTTCTTTTCGCTAAAAATTTTCACAGCACCCGCATCAGCAGATCCATATTTTCTGTTTTCCGTCATCCAGGTGAAGTTTGGTTCTTTGTCCAGCGTCGCCCTGTTGAGAACGCCCTTCATTACTACTGTCTCTGTATCAGCGACAATAGTATACTTAGGTCGGGAAGGAATGAGGGAGGAGGAACAGGACTGGAGACTGTTCATTGCTGTGAGCAGCAGAACAAAGAACGTAGCAGACAATAGTTGCTTCATAGGATAAGAAACTTTTAGCTTCGACTAGTTGGCCAGACGGCTTTTCAATTCCAGCAGCAAAGAACGGAATCGGTTCAGGGATTGAACCAATTGATATTGTTTGTCAATATCATTTTTATTCGCGGCCAGGTATTTTTTCGCCCCATCGATGGAGAATTTTCTTTGCCGCAACAGATAATAAATTAACTGCAGGTTCTTGATGTCCTCCACACGGAATAAGCGGTCTCCCTTGCGGGTTTTCCTGGGCTGGATAATGTCAAATTCATTTTCCCAAAAGCGCAACAACGAAGTGTTTACCCGAAACCATCCCGCAACTTCGCTGATGGGGTAATATAATTTTTCGCGCAACACCTCATCCGGGGGAACTGAGATCAGATCCACTTCTGCATCCATATCACGAAATGACTTCCTGCCTCTTTTGCCACTGCTGATTGGGATAGACCGGCTCTTTTTGATGAGGGCGGGGGCTTTTTCCTCCACAATGCTTTCAGCATAAACCTGCGCAGGGGGTGAAGGTGCTTTCAGCACTACAGGTGCCGGTGGTACTGAAATCGCTGGTGCCGGTATGGTTGGCGGTGGAGGTGGCGTTGTTGCTTTTGTGCCCTCTTTCTGTTCCGGTTCCATACCGAATCCAGCAAATAAATCAAGCTGTTGAGCTATTTTTCGCATGGTTAAAAGTACAACAACTAATTACATCATTGATGGCTGGAAAGCAAGCGTGGAAAAACAGTTGTTTTATGTGAGATGTGAAAGCCATTGAATTATTCGGTAACCTGTAGATTGGGAAGTACTTTTGCTTTTATGAGAATAGCGGTAACAGCCATTTTCCTGAACAGCGGTCCGCTCGAGGGCTATGGGCACTATTCGATGGAATTGTTGCGGCAGCTGGTTGAAAAATCAGATCATCAGTTCCTTTTTTTATATGACCGCCCTTTTTCAACACCACCGCTTCAACATCCCCGGATAAGCCACCAGGTGGTTAAGCCCGCCACGCGCCAGCCGTTGTCTCAGGCAATCTGGTACCATTTTTCAGCGGCTCGCATGGTTCGCCGCTGG
>DAIMYK010000045.1:0-9742 GCA_036734525.1 Sediminibacterium sp.
TGAAAGGTTCAATCATAGACACACCCATATAATTCATCTCATCTACCTGTCCGAGAATCATGTTCACCTCTGATTTGCGCAGTGAAATGATATTTCCTTTAGAGCCCTTGCCATCCGTGAGGAAGTGCATTACGTTGCTGATGTTGCTGATGTGCAGCACAATATCGTCAGTCAATTTACCATCCAGTACTTCCAGCATTACATAGCCGGGGAAATAGTTTTTCTCGCGCATTACTTTTTTACCGTTCTGCACCTTATAAACTTTTTCCATGGGAAGGAATACCTGGCGGATGATCGTCTGCCAGCCACTGCGAATGATATCTTTATCGAGGTATTCTTTTACTTTCCGCTCTTTTCCGCTGACAACACGCAGCACATACCATTTGGTTTCAGGTGCCGGAGGTGCAGCATTTTCTACCGCAGGGGAAGTTGTTTCTATCGTATCCATTGTGATTACTTAAAGAGTGAATAAACCAGTTTCAGCAATTGGTTGCTGGCAAAATCCATCAGTGACACCATAGCGGTAATGATGATGGTGGCCACCAGTACAATCATGGTACTTTGCTGGAGGTGGTTCCAGGTAGGCCAGGTTACTTTTTCCTGTAACTCCTGGTAGCTCTCCCGGAAATAAGTAGCGATCTTGTTCATACGTATCGTTTATCAGTAGGTTGCACGGGCACTAGGATTCGAACCCAGATCAAAGGTTTTGGAGACCTCTACACTAACCGTTGTGCTATGCCCGTATTAAAGCTAAAAGCTATTCCGGAGGGCCGGAACAGCTTTTAGATATGACTGCAAATGTATTGAAAAATTTGCAAATAAACCCCGGGTAAACCCCCGAAACTTATTTTAAGATCTCAGTCACCTGGCCGGCACCCACGGTACGTCCACCTTCGCGGATAGCGAATTTCAGCCCTTTTTCCATAGCGATCGGCTGGATCAGTTTAACAGTCAGGTTGATGTTATCACCAGGCATTACCATCTCAGTTCCTGCAGGCAGAGTAACCTCACCGGTAACATCTGTCGTACGGAAGTAGAACTGAGGACGGTAGTTGTTAAAGAATGGAGTGTGACGTCCACCTTCTTCTTTGCTCAGTACATACACTTCACCTTTAAATTCAGTGTGGGGAGTGATAGAACCTGGCTTACAAAGAACCATACCACGACGGATCTGAGTTTTTTCAATACCGCGCAACAGCAGACCGGCATTGTCTCCAGCTTCACCCTCATCCAATAATTTTTTGAACATTTCAACACCGGTTACAGTGGAAGCCAAAGGAGATTCCATCAAACCTACGATTTCAATCGCCTCACCTACTTTCACACGACCACGCTCGATACGACCTGTAGCTACTGTACCACGACCGGTAATAGAAAATACGTCTTCCACGCTCATCAGGAAAGTCATATCAACCGGACGGGGAGGAAGCGGAATGTATGTATCAACCGCGTCCATCAGTTCGTCGATCTTAGCAACCCACTTTGGATCTTCAGCCAGAGCACCTGTAGCAGAACCCTGAATGATAGGTGTATTGTCACCATCGAAACCATATGAACTCAACAATTCACGGATTTCCATTTCAACCAGCTCCAGCAATTCAGCATCATCTACCAGGTCAACTTTGTTCATGAAAACAACGATACGAGGTACACCTACCTGACGAGCCAACAGGATGTGTTCTTTAGTTTGTGGCATTGGACCATCAGTTGCAGCAACAACCAGGATAGCACCATCCATCTGCGCAGCACCGGTGATCATGTTCTTCACATAGTCAGCGTGACCGGGACAGTCAACGTGCGCATAGTGACGAGCGTTGGTCTGGTACTCTACGTGTGCCGTATTAATTGTAATACCCCTTTCTTTTTCTTCAGGTGCACCATCAATCTCATCATACTTCTTCGCCACATTACCCATGCCCTTCTTGGACAAGATCATAGTGATTGCTGCAGTCAAGGTAGTCTTACCATGGTCAACGTGACCGATGGTACCTACGTTTACGTGGGGTTTCTCCCGCTTAAAGGTCTCTTTTGCCATTTTTATCGTTTTTTTTGTTTTTTCAATGGTGGTTGCTGGCAACCGGTTTTACATTTTTTTTGAGTTTTCAGCGCGCAAGGTAATCATTTCCCCGCGATACCGGCCAACTCCAGGCCTTAAATCGTTTTTTTACCGTTTTTCGGTGAAAGCAGAGCCGTTGATGAGAATTGAACTCACGACCTCTTCCTTACCAAGGAAGTGCTCTACCACTGAGCTACAACGGCAATCACTCAGTAAACCAACTGGAGCGGAAGACGAGGGTCGAACTCGCGACCTATAGCTTGGAAGGCTATCGCTCTACCAATTGAGCTACTTCCGCTTGTACTTGCTAACCGGCCGAAACCGGCGAACACATACCAAAGAACCATACATTGTTCCGGAGAACAATAGAAGTGGGCAGAGCAGGGTTCGAACCTGCGTACTCGTGAGAGAACAGATTTACAGTCTGTCGCCTTTAACCGCTCGGCCATCTGCCCCTGTATGCATCACACGAAGTAAAAAAAACGAACCTGTTCAGATCCGTAACTTCTCTTTATCTCCATGTATGTTGGAGAGCCGAAGATGGGACTCGAACCCGCGACCTGCTGATTACAAATCAGCTGCTCTACCAGCTGAGCTACTTCGGCGTGATTGGTCTACTACTTGCCGGCTTAAACCCTAAGTGTCAGTTACCTGACCCGGTTTTGTCAGCGGCAAAATACAAAGATCTATCCCCTATTTTGGGACGGCAAAGGTAATGGAAAATGTTTTATTGAAAAATTTTCACTCCCATAATTTTTTACCCGCCATTACCCCTACCCCGGAACCGGGTTTCCGGCTGGCTTTCCCACAAAAAAATCGGGCAGCAGGCTGACCCCCCACTACCCGATTTTCTTACCTGCCTGCGGCAGTCAGGTCACCCCCAGTTAAGCCGCCTGCTTCTCTTTGCGGCGCTTTAACTGGTTGATCATGGAATCCATGGCTTTGTCAAAAGATTCCTCGAATTGCTTGGTACTGCTTTTGGCAAAAAAATCGTGGCGGGGCACATGTACTTTGATCTCGACCACCTTGTCTTTGATGTGATGAACTACATTATCCAATTTGAGAAACACTTCCACTTTAATCAAAGCATCGTGGAATGTGTTGAGTTTGGCTGCCTTGCGAGACACATAATCAATCAGCTTGGCATCGGCAACAAAGTGCACTGTGTGGATTTGTAAATTCATGGCGAAACATTTTGGGTGAAAAAATTTCCGGCGTTCAGACCCATCCTCTGAAGCGAACGGAATGCTACCCTAAGTTACGCCTTTCAACAGCCTAAAACATGAATAATATCATGTTTTTACATTTTTTTACATTCCATCAGGCCCGGGGATGACTCTTCCTGAAAACTTCCTTGAGCTGCTCAATACTGTTGTGGGTATATACTTGTGTAGCGGCCAGACTACTGTGCCCCAATAACTCCTTGACCGCCATCAATTCAGCACCATTATTCATCAGATGGGTGGCAAAACTATGCCGCAGAATATGCGGACTTTTCTTTTGAATGGTAGTCACTCGACTGAGGTGCTTCCGCACAACATCATAGACCTGCCTGGCTGTCCATTTCTTCCCCCTTGGATGAACAAAAACTTCCGGTACTTCCTCCCATTCAGTCGGTCGCTGCCGCAGATAATCCTCCATCAACCGGATCAAAGCAGGGGACAAGGGAATGATTCTTTCCTTGTTTCCCTTACCCGTTACCCTCATCTGTCGGTTGGATGGATCAAACTGATCCCGCCGCCAATTGACCAATTCACTAACCCGCAAACCCGCTGCATACAATATACATAGTATGAGGTACTCTGTTCTCCCTATCCACTCCCTATCCCCCGACAACTGAACCAATAGCCTTTGTATATCTTCCTCCGCCACAAAAGAAGGCAACCGCTTCTGTACCTTGGGGGGAATAACAGTTGCCATCGGAGTGCGCGTTACCTCACCCAATTTCATCAGATACCTGTAATAAGATTGTAGAGAGGAAATTTTTCGGTTAATGCTTCTTGAGCTAATGCCCTCCTCCTTCAACTCTGCCAGCCAGCTTCTTACCATCGGTGTAGTTACAGCAGCTGGAGCAGGCCCATCATAAGCAGATGCCAGATAAACCGACCACTGCGTAAGATCTAATTCGTAGGCAGTAACGGTATGGGGCGAATAGCGTCGCTCATAACGGAGATACTGGATGAATTTTTCAACGGAGGGATGGGGCATAAAAAAAGTAGCCTAAAGTTAATGAACTCCGGCTACTTAAATATGATAGATCGTGCGGTCTTACTTGGTAATCTTACCGCTGGCGATATTTTGCTTGTAAATGGCTTTCAGAACTTCGCCACGACGCACCACAGATGGTTTTACAAAGGCCTGGCGGCTTCTAAGTTGCAATAAGGTCTTGCTCTTTTCGAATTTCTTCTTGTACTTCTTGTGCGCCTTGTCAATGTTTTCGCAGTCTTTTGAATCGATGATCAGCATAATTATATACCTCCCCGGTTGATTTTAGGAGGGCAAAGATACCATTTCCCGGGAAATTTCCAACTATTGAATCATTTTTAACCCATTTTATCTCTAAAAAAGCCCTTTCCGCACGTACCTTGCCGCCATGTTCACGGGTATCATAGAAAATATGGGTAAGGTGGTTTCGGACGATCAGCACGGAACCGGAAAGGTTTTCTGGGTTGAATCACCCCTGGCAGAAGAACTGCGCATCGATCAGAGTTTGTCGCACAACGGCATTTGTCTAACTGTGGAGGAAATCAAATCCGGCTGTCACCGGGTAACCGCTATCCGCGAAACACTGGAAAAAACCAATTGTGGCAACTGGTCTACCGGAAGTCTCCTGAATCTGGACCGCTGCCTGCAGGCAGGTGGGCGCTTCGATGGTCATATGGTGCAGGGGCATGTTGATACCACCGGCACCTGCATTTCCAGGGAGGACAGCAACGGTAGCTGGATCTATCGGTTTGAATTCCCAGAAAGATTTGCACCCCTCATCATAGAAAAAGGTTCCATCGCAGTGAATGGTATTAGTCTTACCTGCTTCGATATAGATAGAATTGCCTTCTCAGTTGCTATCATTCCATATACCTTCCACCACACCAACCTAAGTGAAATTGTTCCGGGAAATTCTGTCAACCTGGAATTCGACTTATTAGGAAAATATCTCCTCCGCAAGTGGAGCCTGGATAGCAATAAAGATGCTCAATAACGCATCAAATTTTTTTCCCCTGTAAAGCTGATTTCACAGAAGCATCCATCATGCGCTCAGCGAAAGGTCTGGTAATCTCATTCAGTTCCTCGGACTTTGCCTGTATCAAATTCTTATCCGTCATCGTGAGCGATAATTGCAAAGCCTGCAGGGCTGCAGCTGTGGACTGTATCTCTTCGCTGGTTAGGTCTGCAGCATGTTTGGCAATGAATTTTTCTGTTACCTCCAGCAACTGTTCCCCTTCCGTTCTTGCCTCTACCAATGCCCGTTCCTGCATGTCTTGCTGAGCATGTGTTATGCTGTCCCGTAACATCTGTTCAATCTCTTCTGAACTCAACCCATATTGTGGCTTCACTTCAATTTCCTGTGCTACACCACTGCGCAGTTCCTTTGCTTTGACCGACAAAATTCCATCGGCATTGATGGTGAAACTTACTTCCACCTTCGGTAGTCCTGCCGGCATGCCCGGAATTCCTTTCAGGTTAAAAGATGCCAGTCGACGATTATCTTTTACCAGATCCCGCTCACCCTGAAATACAGTGATGCGCATATCGCCCTGGCCGTCACGTTGTGTAGTGTATTGTCTGGCTGCAGCACAGGGAATTTTAGAGTTGCGGGGTATCAGCACGTCCATCAATCCACCCATGGTCTCAATGCCCAAACTCAGGGGAGTAACATCGAGCAACAACAATTGTCTGCTATTGCCTGCCAAAATATCTGCCTGAATAGCCGCACCAATAGCAACTACTTCATCCGGATTAAGTGAATCATTCACCGGTTGTTCAAAGAAATTGCCGACGGCTGATTTCACAGCAGGCACTCGGGTAGAGCCTCCTACCATCACAACGGCATCAATATCCCCAATGCTCTTTCCTGCATCCTGCATGGCTTTCCGGCAACAGTCAATGGTAGCATCTATGAGTGGTGCAATCAACTTTTCTAATTCCTCTTTACTCAATGTCAACTGATGTGATTGCCAGTGGGCAATAAAATTTTCATGACTACTGAGGTGGCGCTTCGCTTCTTCTGCCAGCAACCGCAGTTGCTGGAAGGTCTGTTTGTTATGCGAAGCATCAGCAATGCTGATACCCGTTTGCTGCAGCCAATGTTGCACGATCAAACGGTCAAAATCATCCCCCCCCAGATAAGTATTTCCATTGGTGCTCAGCACTTCAAAAATTCCCTGGGTGATGTGTAAAATAGATATATCGAATGTGCCACCTCCCAGATCATATACCGCTATCGTCTTCTCCTCTGAAGGGTCGAGTCCGATACCATACGCAAGACTCGCTGCTGTAGGTTCATTAACAATGCGCAAGACATCCAATCCTGCGAGTTTACCGGCATCGCGGGTTGCCTGCCGCTGGGCATCATTGAAATATGCCGGCACAGTAACTACTGCTTTAGTAACCGGTGTTTTAAGAATATGTTCTGCACGGGTTTTCAGCTCTTTCAAAAGAAGGGACGACAATTCGATGGGGGAATAGAATTTTTCACCTACCTGAACTTTCACCAGCTGATCATCATCATTATCAATGACTTTATAGGTAAAAAAATCTGCATGCGCCCGGATGTCATTGTAATTCTTTCCCATCAGGCGTTTGGCACTAAAGATGGTGTTGGCAGGATCTGTTTCCAGGAATGCTTTTGCTGCGTCACCCACTTCTACGTTTCCCACAGCGTCGAAGTGAATCACACTGGGCACCAGACTGCTGGAATTGAATTCCTTCAATGCCACGGGTTGCCTGCTTTCCGGATGCAGGATAGCTATAAGACTATTGGTAGTACCCAGATCTATGCCAACAATCATCTCTGGTTGCTGCAAACTGCCGGTGGCGATGTTAATGGGAATCCTTGCCATATTGTAGTGCTTCTGTGGGTGCGCAAAGGTATAACACCGAACAGGTGCTTTGGTTGCGAGATGAGGAAAAGCTAGTCAAATCTTACTACCCTGGTTTTGCTGAGATAATCGTGCAGGGTCATTCCCAGAAAGGGCAGAAAAAACAGGTCTGGCAGGAATAGTCTTACCACTGACCGGATGAAAATAGCTCCGATGCCGGGTTTCCTTCCTTGCTCATTAACTACCCTTGTCATGCTGACCATTTTGCCCGGTGTGCGACCTGTAAACGATTCCCAGAGAAAATAGTAGAGGAAGAGAAATCCAAAGAAAAACCATCCGAAATTCAGGGGCATATACCCCCAGTAAAAAACATACCAGTTCCAGAAACGCATCAACAATACTGCCACCAGAAATATAAGCAGCGTATCTACTATGAAATTCAGGATGCGGGTACCTTCACCGGTTGCTTTCATGGCTGCAAAGTTAGGCAAGTTGCGGTTCCCCCGTGCCTCAATGATTTCATTCCTTACTTTTGTCCTATGAACAGTGAAATCAATCTCATCAATGAATTGCGCTGGCGCGGGATGTTACAGGATTGTATGCCCGGCACAGAGGAATGGTTGGGCAAAGAAAAAGTTACAGGGTATGTGGGTTTCGACCCTACCTCGGACAGTCTGCACATTGGCAGTCTGGTTCCTATATTATTGCTGGTTCATTTGCAAAGGGCAGGGCACCGTCCCGTTGCTCTCGTAGGGGGTGCTACCGGTATGGTGGGCGACCCCAGTGGAAAAAGTGAAGAAAGAAATTTACTCGATGAAGCAACACTGCAACATAACCTGGAGGGCATTCGACAACAGCTTGCCCGCTTTCTTGATTTTTCTTCCGACCACGCCAACGGTGCTTTGCTGGTTAACAACTACGATTGGTTCAGGGGGATGGAATTCCTCACCTTCATTCGGGATGTGGGGAAACACATCACTGTCAATTATATGATGGCGAAAGACAGTGTGAAGAAGCGGCTCGATTCTGAGCAGGGCATGAGTTTCACAGAATTCACCTACCAGTTGGTGCAGGGTTATGATTTTTATTGGCTGTGTACACATCACAATTGTCGGCTGCAAATGGGCGGAAGTGATCAGTGGGGGAATATGGTCACAGGTACAGAATTGATTCGGAAAAAAGGAGCCGGTGATGCTTATGCACTTACTTGTCCCCTAATTACCAAAGCAGATGGTGGCAAGTTTGGTAAAACCGAGAAGGGAAATGTGTGGCTTGACCCTGCAAAAACCAGCCCCTACCAATTTTACCAGTTTTGGCTCAACGCAGCTGATGAAGATGCAGAAAAATGGATCAAAATTTTCACGCTGTTACCTGAATCTGACATTACGACCCTCATCGAATCTCACCGTCAACAACCTGAGGCAAGAACATTACAGCAGCGACTGGCGCTGGAAGTAACCGCCTTTGTACATGGTAAAGAAGTGTTGGAAAGCATACTGGAAACTACCCGTGGATTTTTCGGTGGCGACGCTGTCAATTTCATTCAAAATACAAGTCCGGATGTGTTAGAAAGAAGCGGTTTGCCCACTTTGCCCTACGCTGGAGAATGGCCCGTGAATGTGGTCAGTTTATTGGCTGCAGCTGGTGTCTTACCAAGTAAGGGGGAGGCAAAAAAATTGATCCAGGGTGGAGGTGTCAGCATCAATGAAAAAAAGGTGACCGATATTCAAACGATGATTGGTGATGCTGATTTGTTGAATCACCGGTATATCCTGGTACGGCGGGGTAAAAAACACCTTGATCTGATTGTTCGGCAGTCCTGACTTCATCATAATGCCGACTTATTAATTTGTTTGCGTCTTTGTGAAGACGCAGTTTTATAGCAGTTCCATTTATTCGAAGAACACTTTTCGATCGATACGAAAAAACTGCCAATCGTATCAGGTAATACGCCCGCTTCTGTAAATCCACTTTTATGAGTGGTTTTTATTCTTAGTATTAAGCGAGTTTTACTGTCTGGTTTAGCAACTCAACATTGAAATTTATCTTTGCGTTTAGTGCTTTAAATACTTTTATTATTGTTTCAAATCTTGCATCTGTCAAACTGTTTTCAAGTTTGGAAATCTGAGCTTTCTGAACACCAACAAGTCGTCCAAGTTCTTCTTGTGTTAAGTTACGTTCTAAGCGTGCTTGTCTTATTGCTTCTCCCAGCAAGTCAAGTCGCAACTCATTTTCAAAAGCTTCTCGCTTTGGTGTCCCCCGTTTACCGATGTGTTTGTCAGTAATCTCGTCTAAGCTGTAAGTTTTTAATACTTGCTTTTTCATTTTTAATTGTCTTTAAGTTCAAAATATTTTTTTCTTAACCGTTCTGCTTTGTCCAAGTCACCTTGTGGAGTTTTATCTGTTTTCTTTATAATTCCGTGTGTTGATATTACAATAGTATCGGTCTTTTTTGATTTGTCCCAAAAAGCAAACAGTCTGTAATGGGTTTTATTGAATAATGTTCTAAACTCCCAAATGTCTTCAGTCAACTTTTTGAAAAGCTCTTTGTCATTTGAAAACCTTGCTTTTGTGATGTTATAAATGATTTTTTCTCTCACCTTCCCGTCAAGTTTGTCAAGGAACTTCGAATCTTCTTTTAAAAACT
>DAIMYK010000046.1:0-9623 GCA_036734525.1 Sediminibacterium sp.
CGTTAAATGGCCGGTAGTTTTAGTTATAGAATCTAAGTATCGGTCAGGTCGAAATTGCTGTGACTTCAAGATAAGCGATGTTCACGGGAAGAATATTCCTAGATAGCATAACAAAGCAACAATCTGCCTGCAATGAGCTGAAAATGAATAGATGAGATGTTGGTAGAAAAATGATTGGAATGAAACAAATGGCTTCACCTGGTTCCTGATTTTCTTTTTTGTGGTTATCAGGCAGGAGGGCCTGTGTCGTGAATTTATCACAAAATTGTTTGCAAAGCAATGAAAGGGGTATCTTATTTCCCTTATCCATCCGATAATTGTCCGCCTGTTTAGTAAAAACCCTGTGGAAAAGGTTTGTTATCGATAGTTTTCAGCTTTTTTGTATCTTTTCATCATGAAAAATCTTTTGGCATTCCTCGTTTTCATGTCCTTATTTGCAGCATGCGAGCAGCCCATTGTGCCGGTGAGAAAAACCCTTTTTGCCAAAAACTTTTTGCTCGATCATCCCAACTGGCGCCTGCTCCCCGATACCATACGCAAGTTTGTTACGGTGGGGTATAAGGGACTGGAAGTGCCGATGGACATTGAATGGCAGCGGGCGGAAGATGAAAATGGCTGTTGGAAAATCGCCAACATTCGGTTCACACAAACTGCCGGTGATACCAGCATTCTCATACATAAATTTGAATTCAAAAGTAATCCTTGCATTTACAAGAAAGGATACCAGCAGATCAAGAAGTTTGAATCAATGGACATTAACTTTGAATATTATGCCAAAACACGGTTTGGTGTTTATCAGTTAAAAACCAACCTTGGAGTAATTTATGGTGATGGCAATGCCATCTTCAACCGGGTTTATTTCCTCGACCAGCGCGGAGCAGAATAGTACTAAGCCAGCAAAGCAGAAAGATTATTCCCATCCCGGGTTTCAAGAACAGAGGTACCCATCAGGTATTCATCCACCTTGCGGGCACATTCCCTTCCCTCACTGATGGCCCAGACTACCAATGATTGTCCGCGCCGCATGTCTCCCGCTGTGAATATTTTCGGAATGCTGGTCTGGTATTTGCCTTCAGCAGCTTTGACATTCCCTCTTTCATCTAATTCAATATCCAGTTGTTGCAACAGTCCCTCTCGCTGGGGGGCAACAAAACCCATCGCTAACAAAGCCAACCCGCAAGGTATTTCCCGCTCAGTACCTGCCACTTCTTCAAAACCCGCATAAGTTCCGTCACCCTTCATTTTCCACTCCAGGTCCACGATGCGCAGTGCTTTTAGATTGCCTGCCTCATCACCTATGAATGCCTTGGTGGCGGTAGCCCACTGTCGCTGTACTCCTTCCTCATGAGAGGAAGTTGTCTTCATAATCATGGGATATGTGGGCCAGGGCATGCGCTCTGTTCTATGTGCAGGTGGTTGTGGCAACAATTCAAATTGAGTAACACCCGCTGCTCCCTGTCTGTTCGATGTTCCTACACAGTCACTGCCGGTATCTCCACCTCCAATTACAACCACCTGTTTTCCCTGTGCAATAATACCTTCAACAGCTACTGTTTCTCCGCTTACCCGTTGGTTTTGTTGTTTGAGATATTCCATTGCAAAATGAACACCTTTTAATTCTCTTCCGGGTATGTTCAGGTCTCTCGGAATTGTGGACCCTCCCGCCAATACTATGGCCTGGTATTCTCTCAACAGATCATTGATGCTCGTATCTTTTCCAACTTCTGCCCCGCAGCGAAATACAATGCCTTCTTTCTCCATCAAACTAATGCGTCTTTCCACTACCCATTTCTCTAATTTGAAATCAGGAATGCCATAACGCAACAACCCCCCGGGATGAGTATCTCGTTCATAAACAGTTATCTGATGTCCTGCCTGGTTCAATTGTGCTGCAGCAGCAAGACCTGCAGGTCCCGAACCGATCACGGCTATTTTTTTTCCTGTACGTACAAGCGGGGCTTTGGGTTCAACATATCCTTTTTCAAAGGCAATCTCTATGATATGTTTTTCTATTTCTTCGATGCTTACCGGAGGTTGATTGATCCCCAATACACACGCAGATTCACAGGGGGCAGGACAAATCCTGCCGGTGAATTCAGGAAAATTATTGGTGGAGGATAATATCTCATAGGCCTCCTGCCAGTTTTTGCGATACACCGCATCATTGAACTCGGGAATAATGTTTCCCAGCGGACAACCGGAGTGACAAAAGGGAACACCACAATTCATGCACCTCGCAGCTTGCTGGTTCAGTTTTTCATCTGTATAGGGTGACACAAACTCTCGGTAATGTTGTATTCTTTCCTCCGGGGCTGTTTTTTTCGGTGCCTCTCTGTTGAATTCTATGAATCCTGTTGGTTTTCCCATGTTGTTCTCAAATTTTTCTTAGATCGTTTTGTCAGAAAGAATGGGTTGATCGGTCAGTGCTTTCCTTTTCTCCACCACTTTTTTATAATCACGCGGAAATACCTTGACAAAATTTTTCGCCTGTTGCTGCAGGTCTGATAGAATGAAAGCTGCTATGCTGCTTCCGGTAAGTTGGTGGTGTTTGTTTAACATGTTTTGTAGTAATACGACATCTTCTGTTTCCAGGGGATCGAGGTCAACCATTTCCCGGTTGCAGTTGTCGGGAAACTTCTCTGCCACATCATATACATAAGCAATTCCGCCACTCATGCCTGCAGCAAAATTTCTTCCGGTAGAACCCAGGATCACTGCAACCCCACCGGTCATGTACTCGCACCCATGATCTCCGACACCTTCTACCACTACGCTTGCTCCTGAGTTGCGCACTGCAAAACGTTCTCCTGCCTTACCACGAATGAAGGCCTCACCGGAAGTAGCTCCGTAAAATGCTACGTTTCCAATGATGATGTTTTCTTCCGGAACGAAACTGGACTGGTGGGAAGGATATACAATTAACCGTGCGCCACTCAATCCCTTTCCAAAATAATCATTGGCATCACCTTCGAGCTCGAGCGTTACACCACGTGTATTGAAAGCCCCGAAGCTTTGTCCCGCTGTACCGGTGAATGAAAAATGTATTGTGTTATCGGGCAGACCATCTGCGCGGTATTTTCTGCTGATCTCGTTCGACAGCAAAGTGCCTGTGGCCCTGTCTGTATTTTTTATTGGAAAGGAAGCCTGTATTTTTTCTCCCATTTCAAGGGCCGGTTGTGCTGCTTGCAGCAATTGCCAATCGAGTACATCTGTTAATCCGTGATCCTGTGCTTCACTGTGATATAATCCGGTGTCGGCATCTGCAGGTTCTTTGTATAATATGGCTGAGAGATCCAGGCGGCTGTATTTCCAATGATCGATCGATTCGCGCATTTCCAATCCATCTACCTGTCACACCATTTCTTCAATCTTTCGATAGCCCAGTTCTGCCATAAGTTCCCTGAGTTCTTGCGTGAGCATGCGGAAAAAATTCACCACATGATCTGCATTGCCGGTAAACCGTTTGCGTAGTTCGGGGTCTTGGGTAGCGACTCCAACCGGACAAGTATTCAGATGACATTTGCGCATGAGTATGCAGCCTTCTACTACCAGCGCTGCAGTGGCTACACCCCATTCTTCTGCACCGAGTAAAGTGGCGATCACAATATCACGTGCCGTTTTCATTTGTCAGTCTGCCTGCACTACAACGCGGCTGCGCAATTTGTTTTTCACCAGTGTCTGGTGTGTTTCTGCAAGCCCGAGTTCCCAGGGAAGTCCGGCATGGCGAATAGAACTAATCGGTGATGCGCCCGTTCCTCCATCAAATCCTGAGATGAGAATTACATCTGCCTTGGCTTTGGCAACACCTGCCGCAATGGTACCTACTCCTGCTTTGGATACCAGTTTCACATTGATGCGGGCATGTCGGTTGGCATTTTTTAAATCGAAAATCAGTTGTGCGAGATCTTCAATGGAATAAATATCGTGGTGCGGTGGCGGAGAGATCAGTCCGACTCCGGGTGTGGCATGTCTTGTTTTGCCGATCCAGTCATCAACTTTATGTCCGGGCAGCTGACCTCCTTCACCCGGCTTGGCTCCCTGTGCCATTTTGATTTGTAGTTCATCGGCTTCAGTGAGATAGAAACTGGTTACACCAAATCTGGCGGAAGCCACCTGCTTGATGGCTGAGCGCATGGAGTCGCCATTGGCGAGTGGAGTATAACGAATTTCATCTTCTCCTCCTTCACCGGTATTGCTTTTTCCGCCGAGGCGGTTCATGGCGATGGCGAGTGTGGTATGCGCTTCCCAGGAGATGGAACCGAACGACATGGCCCCGGTGGCAAAGCGCCGGTAGATGTTTTCTGCCGGTTCCACTTCATCAATGGAAATTGATGGTCTTGTTCTCTTCAACTGGAATAAACTGCGCAGGGTGCAGGCTTTTTCGCCTTGTTCATTGATGAGCCTTGCATATTTTTTAAATAGCTCATAGTCATTGTTGCGTGTGCTGTATTGCAGCAGGTGTATTGTTTGCGGGTTGAAAAGATGTTGTTCACCTTTTCGCTTCCATTGATAAACGCCGCCTACAGGAAGACGGTTCACAGGAATTTCCTTGCGGCTGAAGCTGAAGAAATGTTTGGCCAGTGTTTCTTTTGCTATCTCATCGAGACCCATGCCGCCAATGCGGGAAGTAGCACCGGTGAAATATTGATCCACTACTTTGGTGTCGAGTCCGATGATTTCAAAGATCTGTGCACCCTGATAAGATTGCAAGGTAGAGATGCCCATTTTGGAGAAGACTTTCAGCAGTCCATCATTGACTGCTTTCACATAGTTTTTCTTCAGGTGGTCGGGTTCCAGTTCGGTAGAGATCTTGCCGCTTAGTTTCATGTCGCGGATACTCGAGAGAGCCAGGTAGGGATTGATGGCGGTGGCACCAAAAGCCAGCAGACAGGCGAAATGATGTACTTCCCAAACATCACCTGCTTCTACGATGATGCCTACTTTGCCACGATATCCTTTGCGGATGAGGTGATGATGCACCGCACTGGTGGCGAGAAGGGAGGGAATGGGTGCATGTTCTGAATCGATGGCCCTATCGGTGAGAATGATCACTTCAAATCCGTCTTCCACCGCATCAACGGCATAGCGACAGAGGCGGTCGAGTCCTTTTTTCAGTGACCCTGCTGCTCCATCTGCCCGGAAATAAGTTTGTAAGGTCTTTGCCTGAAAGATTCCGGTATCAATGCTGCGGATTTTTTCCAGCTCATGGTTGTTCAATACGGGATGTTGCAGTGCCACGCAATGGCAGGAGAGGGGATCTTCTACAAGGAGGTTTCCATTGCTGCCGGCGAAAACAGCCAGTGACATGACCATGCGTTCGCGGATGGGATCGATGGGTGGGTTGGTGACCTGTGCGAACAATTGCTTGAAATAATTGCTCAGGTGTTGTGGCTGGTCGCTAAGAATGGCGAGCGGTATATCGGTACCCATGGAGCCGACAGGTTCTTTGCCATCGAGTGCCATGGGGGCAATGATGGTGTCTAGGTCTTCGGTGCTGTAACCAAATGCCTTTTGATATTTTAAAATCTGGTCTGTTTCCAGGTGGGTGAACATAACGCGTGGCTCGGGCAGTTCCTCCAGTTTGATTTTGTATTTATTCAACCAGGTAGCATAGGGTTTTTTGCTGCAGATGTTTTGCTTCAATTCTTCATCGCTGATGATGCGACCCAATTCCATGTTGACCACAAACATTTTCCCGGGTTGTAATCTTCCTTTTTCTTTTACCAGCGCCGGCTCGACCGGCAATACACCTGTTTCGGATGCCATGATTACCCGTTCATCGTGAGTAACGATGTAGCGTGAAGGTCGTAGTCCGTTTCTGTCAAGTGTTGCACCAATGATTTTTCCATCGGTAAATGAGATAGAAGCCGGACCATCCCAGGGTTCCATCAGGCAGGCATGGTATTCGTAAAATGCTTTTTTAACGGGGTCCATCTGGTCATTGCCATCCCATGCTTCCGGTATGAGCATCATCATCACATGTTCCAGTGGTCTGCCGGTAAGGGTGAGCAGTTCGATCATATTGTCGAGGCAGGCAGAATCAGATTGATTGGGCTGAATGATGGGCAGGAGCATGTCCATTTCTTCGCGGGAGAAATAGGGAGTAGTAAAGCCATGTTCACCGGTGCGCAGCCAGTTTAAATTTCCCTGCAGGGTATTGATCTCACCATTGTGCGCTATGTAGCGGAAGGGCTGCGCCAGTTTCCAGGAGGGGAAGGTGTTGGTGGCAAAACGGGAGTGAACGAGCCCGAATGCCGAGACCACCCTTTTATCGCTGAGGTCGGGAAAATAGTTTCTTACCTGCCAGCTCGTGAGTTGTCCTTTATAGACAATTGTTTTGTAGGAAAGGGAAGCAATGTAAAAGCCGACCTCATCTTGTTGTACGGTATGTTGGATGAGGTGGGTGACATGGTTGCGGAGAACGAATAATTTTCTCTCCAATTCATCGGGCTGTTGAATGGTATCGGGACAACCCACGAAAACCTGTTCCATGCAAGGCACAACGGAAAGAGCGGTTGGTCCGATACCCTCTTTATTGACAGGCACTTTGCGGAAGCCAAGCAGGGGAAGTCCGAGCTTTTCAGCGGTACGAATGAAAATATCGCGACAGGCTTCCCGCAGTCTCAAGTCCTGTGGATAGAATATACTTCCTACACCATAGCGTCCATAAGCAGGCAGTTGGATACCCATTTTCAGGCATTCATCGAAGAAAAATTCATGGGGTACCTGAATCAGTATGCCTGCCCCATCTCCGGTATTGTTTTCACAGCCGCAAGCTCCTCGGTGTTCCATGTTTTCCAGTACCGTGAGTGCATCGCTGATGTGTTGGTGTGATTTGTGTCCGCGTATGCTGGCAACAAAGCCAATGCCACAGGCATCGTGTTCAAAGCGGGGATCATACAGGCCGGTGCCTGCGGAAGGGTAAGACATACCGATCGGATTGAGGGCTAAAAAATGCTATGGCAGGAATCGTCAACGGAAATTACTAAAAAAGTAGCAATAAATATGAATAATTATCAACACATTATTGACTTGTTTGAAATATATTCAATAAATGTGGCAATAATTAGATGTATTATAAAGAAACAACTAATTATTTCAACATCAGAGATGAGAGACGCCGGGCATCTTATACCCATGCTTTAGTGAGAAAAAAATAGGGGGGGAAATCTTTAAACCATTACATCTACCCAGTGTTGGGTACAGCCGGGGAATGTTTCTGCAGGCTCTGCCGCACCGGGCGGGAAGAGTCCATATAAAGTACTACCACTTCCACTCATGGAAGCATAAACTGCACCGCACCGGTAGATTTTTTCTTTGAGTGTGGCCAGTTCCGGGTGAAGCGGAAAGACAGAATCTTCAAATTGATTGCGGATATGATTTTTCCATTCACTCACGGGAAAAGAAAGCAGCTGTTCAAGGGGCACTGTCAAAGATTGTGGAATTACCCGGGAGAAAGCTGCAGCAGTTGAGACATGAATACCGGGATGCACCAACAGAACCCGATACCCCTGCAGCGGCACATGTATAGGCCTGAGTACTTCTCCGCGGCCTTCGGCTAGGGAGGGGACAGGCTGGAGGAAGAAGGGACAATCACTGCCGAGTTGCAATGCGATGGTTTGCAGTGTCGTGATTGGAATTTCCGTGCGTGTGAGTTGGCGCAATAGCAGCAGCATGTTGCTGCCATCAGAACTTCCACCCCCTAGTCCGGCACCCATGGGAATTACTTTGTGCTGGTGCATTTGAACGCGGGGTAATGCCGGATCATATTGTCGCAAAAGGTGCCAGGCACGAACACAAAGATTGTCTTTGCTGTCACCTGCAACAGGCAAACCACTGCTCGTGAATTGCACATCATCTTTGCTGTCGGCGGGATTGGCGATACATTCTATGGCATCACATAATCGTACGGGGAGAAAGAGGGTGGAAAGATCGTGGTAGCCGTCGGATCTTTTTGCGGTAATATATAAACCCAGGTTGATCTTAGCTGGCGGAAAAGCGACCATGGTCAATGGGTTGATGTGCCGGTAATCTGTGCCGGTTATTTTCTCTTATTGATTTCATCGCGGATGGCGATGGCCCTGATATAATCTTCCTGGTCCAAAACTTCCTGCAACAGTTGTTCCAGTTCTTCCAGCGACATGCGGGATAAATTACCGGAGGCAAGTGCGGAACTTTTTTCCGGTTCTTCCGGCTCAGGAGAAAAGGAGGGCTCATTCATTCTCTTATCCTGTTTGTCTAATTTCTTCAGAACATCTTCATAGATATAGATAGGACAACCAAAGCGAACGGCAAGGGCCAGGGCATCACTGGTGCGGCTATCGATTTCAATGATATCATTCTCGGTGTGACAAATCAGTTTGGAATAAAAAATGCCTTCCTGCACATCACTGATAACTATTTCCTGTAAGTCCACATTGACTGCCTTCATGAAATTCTTCATGAGGTCGTGCGTCAGTGGTCTGCTGATCTGCATGTTTTCAAGAACAACTGCAATCGATTGAGCTTCCAATGGTCCGATCACGATGGGCAAACGCTGCGTGCCATTCACTTCCGCCAGCACGATTGCGTAGGATGTGGATTGGGTAACGCTGTGTGAAAGGGCAACAATTTCAAGTTCTATCTTTCTCATGGGTACACAAAAATACTTGAATTTGGCGGATTGTAAAAGAAGAACCTCCAAAACAGCCTTCGGATATTACCGGTTTCGGTAAGTCAGGTTACAGTACTTTTGCAGCATGCATTATGTATCAGCAGAGGGTTTGACCAAAAGTTATGGGGCTGAACCCCTTTTTCGTTCCATATCCTTTCACATCAGCGAGGGAGACAAGATCGGGCTTATCGCCCGCAATGGTGTGGGTAAGTCCACCTTGTTGCGCATTTTGAGCGGACAAGAACCGCCGGATGAGGGAAAGTTGTTCATTCACAAAGACCTGACGGTAGCGCTGTTCGAACAAGACCCGGTTTTCAATGAGGAGGGCCTGGTAAGTGACCAGCTTTTCCATTCCAACCATCCTGTGGTGCAATTGATACGTGCTTATGAAACTGCGGTGGAAGAGCAAAATGAAGCTACCCTGCCTGATTTGCTTGATCGCATGGACACCTTACAGGCATGGGATTTCGAAGTGAAAGTGAAGCAGATTGTTACCCGGCTGGAGATTAATTTTCTTCGGCGTCCGGTAAGGGAACTGAGTGGTGGTCAAAGAAAGCGGCTTGCACTGGCACGAACACTGATTGACATTGGATTCGATCACCGGCATACCTTATTGATGATGGACGAGCCGACCAATCACCTCGATGTCGAGATGATAGAATGGCTGGAGCATTATCTGCGCCAGGAAAGAGTGACCCTTTTGTTGGTTACCCATGACCGTTATTTTCTGGATGCAGTGACCGATGAGATCTGGGAACTGGAGCGTGAGCACCTCTATGTATATAAGGGCGATTATGCGCATTACATGGAAACCAAGGCTGCACGTTTGGAAAGTGAACAGGCCGGCTGGGAGCAGGCCCGCAATCTTTATCGCAAGGAATAGGAATGGATGCGCAAACACCCACGGGCACGCACTACCAAAAGCAAGAGTCGCAAGGAAAATTTCTATCAACTGGAACAACAGGCAGCC
>DAIMYK010000047.1:0-9528 GCA_036734525.1 Sediminibacterium sp.
TGTTAGTTTTCATTTTTCAACATAAAGGAAATACGACCTTATCGAGCTTATTCTTTGCTATTGGAATTTTTTTCAAAATATATATTTTGACAGCCGGGGTATTTTTTATCTGTTTCCCAAAAAAAATACCCTTTGTCCTGAAAGTAATTTTTTGGTCAGTTATTCTTTTTTGTCTTCCACTGATATTTATTTCACCCGAACAACTATACTTTCTGTATGGGAGCTGGATTGAACGGTTGCAGAAGCAATCTGACAGACACTCGCTTAGTATCTTGGGGGTTATTGATCTTTTTCATTTTGAGGGTCTGAAACATGGTTATGTAATTTTAGCCGGGTTATTGACTACACTATTCGTTTTAGTAAAAAAAGAAGCCTATCGGGATAAAAATTTTCAATTGGTTTACTTGGGTGCCATACTAATGTTCACCATTATATTTAATCCCGGAGTAGAATCACCTACTTATATAATAGCCATACCCGGTGTTGTGCTTTGGTATTTATATACTCAAAAAGAAAAATGGCATATTTACCTATTGATCAGTGTATTCATTTTGACCTGCTTATCACCTACTGAATTATTCCCGCCTGTTGTCAAAGAAAAAGTATTCAACCCATTTCATGTGAAAGCAATACCCGTTATAATAACTTGGTTTATCTGTTTCTTTAATCTCTTCAATTGGAAAACGTCTCCATCAAAGGAAAATAGCTGACCATGAAAGTACTCGTTACCGGAGCAGATGGATTCATTGGCTCACACCTGACAGAAACACTGGTACGCAGAGGATATGATGTGCGTGCATTTGTACTTTATAATTCTTTCAACACCTGGGGATGGCTCGATGACTGTGCAGCTGATGTAGCAGGAAAATTTGAGGTGTTCAGCGGCGATGTAAGAGACCCCCATGGTGTCAAGAAAGCCATGGAAGGCTGCGATGCGGTTTTACACTTAGCCGCACTGATTGGAATTCCTTATTCCTATCACTCTCCCGATACTTATGTAGACACCAATGTTAAAGGAACACTCAACATTCTACAGGCAGCCCGCGAACTTAACGTACAGAAAGTGGTGCACACCTCCACCAGCGAGGTTTATGGCACTGCCATTTTCGTACCTATCACCGAAGATCATCCATTACAGGGACAATCTCCCTATTCGGCAAGCAAGATCGGCGCAGACCAAATGGCATTCTCCTTTTATTCCTCTTTCGAAACACCCGTCGCCATCATCCGACCCTTCAACACTAATGGTCCCCGACAATCATCACGCGCAGTCATTCCTACCTTCATCACTCAAATTGCCGCAGGGAAAAAACAAATTCAGTTGGGTGCTACTACCCCTACACGTGATTTCACTTTCGTAGAAGATACCGTAGAGGGATTTATCAAAGCACTTCACTCCGAAGACGTTATCGGTAAGGTTACCAATCTCGGAAGTGGATTTGAAATCAGTATCGGCAAAACAGCCTCTACCATCGCATCTTTGATGGGGGCAACCATTGAATTTACAACCGACAGCCAGCGGATTCGTCCTGAGAAAAGTGAGGTTGAACGTTTGTTTGCGAGCTACACAAGAGCTGAAAAGAGAATGGGCTGGTCACCTTCGTTTGGGGGAGAAGATGGTTTTCAAAAAGGACTGAAGAAAACCATCGAATGGTTCAGCGACCCTAATAACCTGGCACGATATAAAACCAATCATTACGCTATTTGATGAACTTTACACTAAGTTTATTGTAATTTCAGCTATGAAAAAGCAGGCAGTTATTTTATGTGGCGGTAAAGGAAAAAGGCTCAGACCCTATACCATAGTCTTACCCAAGCCGCTGATGCCCGTAGGAGAATATCCTATTCTGGAAGTCATCATTCGCCAACTCGCACTGCAGGGATTTGATCAAATTACTTTAGCTGTTAACCACCAGGCAGAATTGATCACCGCCTTCTTTGGGGACGGCAGTAAGTGGAATATCACTATTAATTATTCTCTGGAAGATGAGCCCTTGGGGACGATGGGACCACTCAAATTAATCAACGATCTTCCCGAACATTTTCTGGTGATGAATGGTGATATTCTCACGGATCTTCCTTACAATCATTTTTTTGAAAATCATATGAGCCAAAATGCAGTTTTCAGTATTTGCTCGCACGAAAGAAAAGATAAAATCGATTACGGCGTTCTTGATACGCAAGCCGGCCAGCTAACAGGATTCAGAGAAAAACCCGAAACCATATATGAAGTAAGTATGGGTATCTATATGGTAAGTCGTCGAGCAGTGCAAAATATTCCTGCCAACCAACCTTATGGATTCGATCAGTTGATGCTGCAACTTTTGAAAGAACAGCAATCAGTTCGGGTAGAAAAATACAATGGCCTCTGGCTGGATATAGGTCGCCCGGATGATTATCTGGAGGCAATTGAAAAATTTGATCAGCTGAAAGATAAAATACTATATGCCTGATGTGCTCATTTCCGGTGCGGGTGGATTCATAGGCAAGGCGCTGACAACAGCATTGCGCCTGAACAATTTCTCGATCACTGAACTCAGCAGGGAAAAAGGCGACATAGCCGAACCCGCTACCTGGGAAGCGGTTCCAGCCCATCAACTGGTTTTTCACCTGGCAGCAAGAACTTTTGTCCCGGACAGTTGGAGCAACCCTACAGCATTCATTCATACCAATACCATCGGCACCTTACAGGCACTTGAGTATTGCAGAAAACACGGTGCATCATTGATATATGTCAGTTCCTATCTTTATGGCAATCCCACTTCACTTCCCATATCAGAGAGTGCGCCAATTTTGACGCCCAACCCCTACGCTCTCAGCAAGAAAAATGCAGAAGACCTCTGCCTGTTTTATCACCAGTGCTATAATGTAAATGTAACAATCATCCGGCCCTTCAACCTCTACGGGGAGGGACAAAAAAATTCTTTCCTGATTCCTCAACTAATTGAACAGGCTTTAGTAGAACATAGATTCCATGTAAAAGATCTTAGTCCGAAACGAGATTACCTTCACCTCGATGACTTCATCCGCGCACTGGTAGCAACCACTCAACTCAATGGGTTACATATCATCAATCTGGGGTCGGGTAAAAGTTACAGTGTGGAGGAAATCATACAAACCATTTGCCGGATCGAAGGAGAAAACATTCCCCTACTGAATGACAATATCCGCAGACAAAATGAGATCATGGATACCGTTGCCGATATCCGGCTAGCCAAGAAGCTACTGGATTGGGAACCTTTGATTTCGCTGGAATCCGGCCTCCAACGAATGCTGCAATACTACCACAACCAGCTTTCCCTCAAAAAAACTACACATTAAAATTTAGTTTTACCTTTGACTTGATGTCCCCCCACCAAGACCAACGGTCCAGCATAGCAATTGTTATTCCCGTCTGCAATGAACGGGGTAACCTTCCTATGCTGTTAGCCGAATTGGAAGAAGTTTGTAAATCACTGCCCTATTCTTATCAATTCATTTTTGTAGAAGACAGCAGTACAGATGGTACGTTGGAATACCTTCGTGAGCAATCTCAATTGCACCCACACATCTTTTACATCTCTCTCACCAAAAGCTTTGGACACCAGAACGCACTCAAAGCCGGACTCGACAGGGCAGATGCGGATGCAGTGATCACCATGGATGGTGACCTGCAACACCCCCCTTCACTCATTCCGGAATTGGTCAAACAGTGGGAAGCAGGCTATGAGATCGTATATACCATTCGCAACGATCACAAAGACATAGCCCTTTGGAAAAAAAGAACCTCCCGGCTATTTTATGAAGTAATTAATAACCTCTCCGATATAGAAATACAGCCGGGTACGGCTGACTTTCGGCTGATGGATAAAAAAACCATCCGGGTCTTCCGTCAATTCAATGAAGCAGATTTGTTCCTTCGTGGACTGATCCAGTGGATGGGGTATAGCCGCATCGGAAATGAATATACTTCACGCCTTCGCCAAAGTGGTCAAACCAAGTACTCCTTAAACAAAATGGTTCGCTTTGCACTGCAGGGCATTACCTCCTTCAGTACTAAACCATTATACATTGCCGCTTATCTGGGATTGTTTTTCTCACTGTGTTCCGTCATCTTCATCCCATATACCATTATCGGATACTTTTATGGACATGCGGTTTCCGGCTGGGCCTCCATCATCGCAACACTGGCATTTTTTGGCGGACTCCAACTGATGATCCTCGGCATCATCGGTATCTACATCGGTAAAATTTATATGCAGGGCAAAAACAGACCCCACTACATCGTCAAAGAAACCAACCTGCCATGAATAACAGGTATGTGCTACTGAGTTTTGATGTGGAAGAATTTGATATGCCACTGGAATTCAGGCAATCCATTACCCTCACCGAGCAACTGGAAGCAGGTAAAAAAGGATTAGACGCCATTTCACCGGTCCTCAACAACAACAATATTTCTACCACACTTTTCACGACAGCATTCTTTGCCCAAACTTATCCGGAAGCCATTCGCAATCTCTCCACTCAACATGAAATTGCTTCCCATACTTTTTATCATTCCTGGTTCAAAGAAGAGCATCTCCTGGACTCAAAACAAGCACTTGAATCCATTACAGGTCAACCTGTTTCCGGATTTCGTATGCCACGCATGAAAGCCATAGACAAACCACAGGTGGCCGATGCCGGATATGCCTACGACTCTTCCATCCACCCCACCTGGATCCCGGGAAAATACAATCACCTGCGGGCACCCCGCACCATAACAGCTCTTTCAGGCATTCAACGAATTCCTGCATCTGTAAGTCCATACCTTCGTATTCCCTTGTTCTGGCTGAGTTTTAAAAACTTCCCCTACAGTTTGTACAAATATCTTGTCAATCAGACTTTGCAACAAGATGGCTTTTGCTGTCTCTACTTTCATCCCTGGGAATTTATTTCACTCAGTGAATTCGGTCTGCCCAAATACACACATCGGATTGATGGCGATGCCCTTATCGAAAGACTTATCAAGTTGATCAAGGAATTAGGAAAAGAAGCTGAATTCATTTCCATGCGCAACTTTGTCGCTGAAAAGAAAAGCCATTAATCCAGTTTCTCAGTTATGAACTTTCTCGCACATGCTGTTTTATCGATGAACGACCCGGAAATTCTTACGGGCAATATGATCAGCGACCATGTGAAAGGACGTAAGCAATATGATTTTAGTCCGGGTATTCAAAGGGGAATTCGTCTTCACCGTGCGATTGACCAATACACTGATCTGCATCCCATCACCAAAGAAGCCAAGATGATTTTGTATCCTGCTGCAGGTCCATATGCAGGTGCTTTAATAGACATTGTGTACGACCATTTTCTTGCTTTGGATGAAAAAGAAGAACCAGCTGCCGGCTGGCATACCTTCTCTCAAACTGTATATGCCGAACTGAATGCACGGAATAGTCTGTTGCCTGCCAGCTTCCAGAAATTACTCCCCTATATGACCGAGTACAATTGGCTGGTCAACTACCGCCACCTGCACCAAATCGAACAAAGTTTTCATGGTTTAGCGAGAAGGGCTAAATATTTTTCCTCTTCCCGTGAATCTTTTGATTTGTTACAAGAGAATTATGTGCAATTCCAACAACACTACAATCTGTTTTTCCCTGATCTAAAAAAATTTGTCAGCCTTCAGTTTGACGAATCTGTTAGCGAATAGCCATTTTTTCTTCATGATAATCACTCATCTTTGCACAAAGAGAAAGTATGAAAACAGCCACCACCTATGTTCATGCAGGCGCACAGCCCGATCCTTCAACAGGAGCTATTATGACGCCGATATTCCAAACCTCCACCTATGTGCAGGAGGCACCGGGAAAAAACAAGGGTTTTGAATATGCAAGGAGTCAGAATCCCACCCGGCAAGCACTAGAAACAGCACTCGCCGCACTGGAACATGGCCAATATGGTCTGGCTTTTTCAAGTGGTGTAGCTGCAACCGATGCGGTAATTAAACTATAAGTGCCCGGCGATGAAGTAATCGCACCCAACGATATGTATGGAGGAACTTACCGTTTGTTTTCAAAAATATTTGCCCCATTTGGCATCCGCTTTACCTATGTAGATACCTCCGATATCAACAATATAGCAAAAGCAATCACTCCTCAGACCCGACTTATCTGGATTGAAACCCCCACCAACCCTCTGATGAGCATTACAGACATTGCAGCCACAGCTCAAATAGCCAAAGAATCTGGTGCATTGCTCTGCGTTGACAACACTTTTGCATCTCCCTATCTTCAGAATCCACTGACGCTTGGTGCAGACATCGTTATGCACTCCTCTACCAAATACCTGGGTGGGCACAGTGATGTGATCCAGGGCTGCCTGGTAATGAACGATACTGCCCTCCGCGATAAACTCTACTTCATTCAAAAGAGTTGTGGCGCCGTTCCCGGACCAATGGACTGCTTTCTCGTACTTAGGGGCATCAAAACCTTACACCTGCGCATGCAACGTCACTGTGAAAACGGAGAAAAAATCGCCCATTTCCTGCGCAACCATCCCGGCATTTCAAAAGTATTCTGGTGTGGATTCAGCGATCATCCCAACCACGCTATAGCCAGTCAGCAAATGAGAGGCTTCGGTGGTATGATGAGTTTTGAACTTAAGGACAACAGACCGGAAAATGTTACCCGTGTTCTTTCATCTACCCACCTATTCTCTCTTGCAGAAAGCCTTGGAGGCGTCGAGTCTCATATCAACCATCCGGCTACTATGACCCACGCATCGATTCCCAGGGAAGAAAGGATCAAAAACGGACTTACCGATAGTCTGATTCGGATCAGCGTTGGTATTGAAGATGCCGACGACCTGATAGAAGACCTGAACAAAGCCATCGGCTAACTCCACTGCCGGGAAGAACCATACCCCATGACAGCAACCAAAAAGAAGCTGAAAAAAAATGAGTTGCAAGTTCTGCTCGATGAAAGAGTAAGCAGATACAACCAAACCGGATTCATTCCTGCTGACCCGATCAGCATACCGCATCTCTTTAACCACCAACAAGACATAGAAATCGCGGGATTATTCGCGGCAGTGCTGGCATGGGGCAATCGAACTACCATCATCAACAAAAGCCGGGAACTACTGCAAAGAATGGACATGGTCCCGCATCAATTTTGTCTGCAACATTCTTCCGGAGATCTGAAGAAATTATTGCAATTCAAGCACCGTACTTTTAACGATACTGATCTTCTTTATTTCATTGCATTCCTGCACCATCATTATCAACACCACAACAGTCTGGAAACAGCATTCATTGTTCCATCCAATAGTTATCCCACTGTTTGCGATCCTGCAGAAAAAAGACTAACCCATTTTCACCGGTATTTTTTTTCATTAGAAGATGCGCCTGCGCGAACACGGAAACACATAGCAACTCCGGAGAGAGGATCTGCCTGCAAAAGATTGAATATGTTTCTGCGCTGGATGGTGCGCAAAGACAAGCAGGGCGTTGACTTTGGAATTTGGAATCAAATTTCTGCTGCCGAACTTATTTGTCCTCTAGACCTCCATGTTGCCCGCGTGGCAAGAAAACTAGGGTTGCTTCAAAGAAAGTACGATGACTGGCAGGCAGCACTCCAGTTGACAAAAAAATTACGCCTACTAGACCCCAACGATCCGGTAAAATATGATTTTGCACTCTTCGGTCTAGGTGTGATGGAAAAATACTAATATGCAATGGAAAGCAATTAATCTACGTTGATGCATCAAGTTTTCATTCGATGTGATGGCTTGAGTGCGGAAGATCTCTCAAAAGTGATCATTCATCTCATTGTTCATGACTTTGCATCACTGGTACAGATATTATACAGATTAGATGTGAGTGAAGCAAGACTCAAAATAGTATTATCTGAAAATCCACAGGAGGATGCCGGAAAATTAATAGCGGCATTGATCATCGAGCGGCTTAAAAAAAGAGAGGATGTAAAAAGGCAGTTTCCTGCTCAGGAAAATATTCCTGAAGAAGATCGTTGGTAACTTTCTTTTATTGCTGAGATAACAAATCATCTATGCGCCGAAAACTATAGCCATTTTTCTTCATCGTTTGAATGATGTCTTTCAGTTCATGATACAACTTCTCTTTTCTTCTTGGATCAGTTCCTACATGAATTAATAATATGGCTCCATTCAACCCTATCGGTTGTTGTTCCATTGACTTTTCAAGGATGGTAAGAATTTGCTTATTTGATTTGTAGGAAGCACCCATCTCCGAATAAGTATAATCAGCAGGTGTTCCCAGGCCCGGTGTACAACTGAAGAGACGAACGCCCGATTCATTCAACCAGCCCGACACTTCCTCATTCCACCACTCATAGGGCGGTATGAACCAACCACCGATCGGCTCATCTGCTAATCCCAAGGAGCGCATGGCAGCAAGATTGTTTTTCAGGTCTTGGAGCAGTGAATCTTTTTTTACCAAAGTGCTGTCACGTCGTTTCCAGTCATTGTATAAGATATGTTGATCTGAGTGCGGACCGAGTAAGTGCCCGGAACGATATAAAAGTTGAATTTCCTTGTGAAAAGCAGCATTCCGATAAAATCTTCCTGTAAAATAAAAAGCTGCTTTTACATTTTCCTCCAACAGTGTTGTTCGAATCTGCTGCATCCCTTCCCCCCATTCATCGCCCGTAAAAACAAGCGCCAATTCCTTTTTATTCCTGTTACCCCGAATGACAGCACCTTTCAATTTTTCCTCCTCAACCTGATTCATCGTTGATGACTGTCCCTGCAATGCTGCCAGCAAATAAATCAAACTCGCTGTCCCATCCATCGTGGGCTCATTCGTACTATAGTCCCCATAATCATCATGATAAACGGCCAGATCACTTTGAAAGGGAGCATACTCATCTGGCTCCATCAGTTGAATCCCAATCAGGTTTTTATAAATGGAAGTATATACCGGGCCATCAATCAGGCCCCCGTCAATGGGATAATTTTTCAAATGGGTAAATGCCGAATGAGGGTCCACAGGTGTATCACCTTTTTCAGGCAATCCATATACCATGCTGGTTCCCCAGGGATTGCATCCAAAGAGCCAATCAATATTGGCCTGCTCTAATTCCAGAAAGGACGTATCACCGGTCGACTGCCTGTACCAGATGCATTGAATGACAACCTGTACCGTCAGGTTGTTGCTGCACCAGATAAATGGTATGCCTCGCAGGAAGGCGTTTTTACTGGCACGTTGCTCAATGATTTCAATACCCTGCCGATAAAAATTGGTGATCTCTTTTCTTGCCGGGCCTTGTAAGATTGAGGCAAGTTCTGCATGTCCCTCATTGATAAACGGATACCATTGATAATGATTGGCAGTATCCCGAATCATCCAGGGTGTTACCGGCTCTTGCCTGGCATATTGAATTGCCCTTCTCTGCCAGCCCGTATCTTTATTGCGATTCATTTTATACATGGAAGCGGCAGCCAACTCCATGTCATCAACAAAATTCTCTTCGGCATAAATGTAGGGCGATCGCACCGAAGCTGTTTGTGTGAAGCCGGGCTTCTGAA
>DAIMYK010000048.1:0-9486 GCA_036734525.1 Sediminibacterium sp.
TATCTGCTGGTTTTTCGGTGAGGGATTGTTGGGTCCGCTTTTTACTGTTTTTGCAGAACGCGTAGGGGGTGATTTATTGGATATCACGTATGCATGGGCATTGTTCCTGATTACATCAGGAGTACTGTATATTTTATTTGGGAAGCTGTTCAGCAAATCCACCAAAAAGAAGGAATTATTGGTTTTTGGGTATGCGTTGAACACCATTTTTACATTCGGCTACCTACTGGTGCACAATAGTACACAGTTATTCATTTTACAGATCCTTCTGGCCATTGCTGAAGCTATTTGTACTCCATTGTGGGATTCTATTTTCGCCAAGGAACTGGACGAAAAAGATGATGTTTTCTTTTGGAGTGTAGCGGGAGGACACACCCATCTGGTGTCAGGAATTGCCATTGCGATCGGCGGACTTATTGCTTATTATATTTCATTTGAAGTACTTTTCATTGTCATGGGAATTATTCAGGCAATTGCTACATTCATACAATGGCGGCTTTTATATGTAAAGCCAACAGTTCCTACAGTGTAGTTGATGTGAATAGGTGTAGTTTTGTATAAATACCCGCCATGCGGATTAGACTACCGGCATTATTAATATTCACTACAGTTTTTCTTCTTCATGCCTGTGCGCAGGATACGGCTTATGAGTACAAAAAAGCCACCCGTGATGGAATAGGCAAATATTATATGGGCAGAGAGATTGCAGCAGTTATGGGCGTTGGCGGTAGTTTCTGGCTGGAGCGTGACAACAGAGATGAGGAGGAAGGTACTTCGATGGCTATCGAAAAAATGCCCTTGAATTCAAACAGTATTGTAGCAGAAATTGGCGCAGGTAGTGGTTATTATTCCTTTCGCATCAGCGAAAGAGTAACCAGGGGAAAGGTGTACGCATTAGAGATACAGGAGGGGATGCTCGAATTGTTGCGTGCCCGAAAAAAAATGTTGAAGGATAATCGGGTGGAAGTGAAAGCCTGTCCCCCACAATCACTGCAGCTTCCGCCCTCTTCCGTTGATTTGGCACTGATGGTGGATGTTTATCATGAGCTTGAATTTCCCCGAGAAATGTTGCGTTCAGTTTATCAGAGTTTGAAAGAAAATGGCAAGTTGTTATTGATTGAATTTCGGGGAGAGGATCCGGAAGTTGCCATCAAACCATTGCACAAAACAACTGTTGAACAATTGAACCGGGAATTGGAGGCCAATGGTTTTAAATTAAGTTACAGAGGTGATTTTATGCAGGTGCAGCATTTTCTTTTGTATGAAAAGATTCCTCAATTTTTTTCAGGTCAGTCAACCTCGCATTGATTTTATGATTCTTGTCAATAAACATTCGCCCTTCATCCGGTGCAAAAAAGGATTGCTGATTGTGCTTCTGCTATTTTCATGCATTGGGCTGAAAGCTCAGTCAGGTCGAGTGAATACATATAATACCATTGGCTGGTACAATTATTTCGGTAATTATCGTTTGTCAGATAAGCTATCTCTTCATGCTGAATACCAGTGGCGAAGGACTCATATCATTACAGATTGGCAACAAAGTTTATTGCGGGTGGGATTGAATTATCACTTGAAGCCATCAGTACTTTTTCGGGCTGGCTATGCCTGGGCAGAAACCTTCCCTTACGGGGATCTGCCGCTGAATGTATTCGGAAAAACTTTTTCGGAACACAGGATATATCAGATGCTTCAGCTCTCACAACAAGAAGGAAGGTTTGATCTGACGCATCGGTTTATGCTTGAGCAAAGATGGATTGGAAAGTATAGTTCCTCTTCCCTGGTGAAGGAAGATGATTTCGTTTATGCCAACAGAATGCGCTATATGTTCAGAACAGTCTATCGGTTGAAAAAAGAGGCACGTAAATATCCCCTGCCCTATGTGGCAGCTTATGATGAAATAATGATTGGATTCGGAAGGAACGTTGCTGTGAATATTTTCGATCAGAATCGACTGGGGTTGCTCATGGGTGTCAGGCTAAGTTCAAGCTGGTCTCTCGAAGGCGGATATTTCAATCAAATGCTTCAATTTTCCAGATTAGTGGGCGGGCAATCGGTTATGCAATACAACAGGGGCATGATATTGAATGCCTGGCATGCTGTTGACTGGCGCAAGAAGAAAAAATAGTTCCGGGTAGGTAAATGTGGTATTCGATTATTTTCTTGCCATCACTTTCTCCGCTGCAGCCACAATGTTCGGGGTATCAAGACCATATTTTACGAGCAGATCGGCCGGTTTACCGCTTTCACCAAAAGTGTCATTCGTGCCAATAAACTCTATAGGAACCGGATGATTCCTGGCTGCTGTTTGTGCAACAGAATCACCCATTCCACCAATGATATTGTGTTCTTCCACGGTTACGGCACATCCGGTTTTTTGCAGCGATGCAACAATTGCCGCTGTATCGAGAGGTTTGATGGTATGCAGATTGATCAATTCAACACTATATCCTTTTTCTTCCAGTATACGGCCGGCTTCAACCGCCTTCCACACCATGTGGCCGCAGGCGAAAATGCTCACGTCCTTGCCTTCGCTGATAATTTGAGCCTTGCCAATAACAAAATCTTCGCCGTTTTCGCTGGTAAAGTTGGGCCATTTGGGTCGTCCGAATCGGAGATAAACAGGACCGGCATATTCGGCAATTTTTCGGGTGGCTGCTTTGGTTTGATTGAAGTCACAGGGAACAATGACTGTCATACCCGGTAACATTTTCATTAGTCCGATATCTTCCAAAATCTGGTGAGTAGCTCCATCTTCACCGAGGGTGAGTCCGGCATGGGAAGCACAGATCTTTACATTTTTATCGCTGTAAGCAATGCTTTGACGAATCTGGTCATACACTCTTCCGGTACTGAAATTCGCAAAGGTGGTTGTGTAGGGAATTTTTCCTCCGATGGTTAATCCAGCAGCCATTCCCATCATATTCGCTTCCGCAATTCCGCACTGGAAAAATCTTTCCGGAAAATCTTTGATGAAAGGTCCCAGTTTCAATGAACCTGCCAGATCTGCAGTAAGAACTACCACCTGGTCATTGGCTTTTCCTGCTTCGTAAATCCCCTCGCCAAAGCCGGCACGGGTTTCTTTTTCATTGAGTACCTGAATGTCTTTTAATGGCATGGGACTGATTTATCTAAGAAAATTAAATGATGTACCGCTGGTTAGAATATTAGTATACTTTTTTCGGTTGACAAAGGTTCTTGTTGATCATCGTTTTATTGCACCTGAATTAACCTTCAAAAGTGCTATAAAAATAGGGGGTTTTGGCCTCGAATTCTGCACTGCAGGTGTCTACCATTTTGTACACTCTTTAGATGCCTAATTTATTTCTTTTGGTAAGAACATCTTCATCGCTGCAATTGCCTTGCAATATTCTGGAGATTTGAATGTCTGAGAATCCATTGACTTTAGCTTCCCGCAGCAAAGCTTCCGGCAATGTATCAATAGAATAACCCGCCAGTTCTTTTTCAATGCGACAAAGCTGTTGTATCTGGAATATGAACCAGCGATCTATGCCGGTGGATTGCACGATTGATTTGACGGTGGTACCTTGCATCAGCGCATCTTTGATGCGGAAGATGCGATCCCATTTGGGGGTTTTGATGTATTCTGTCAATTCCTCGTTTTTCATGAGACTCTTCCCATAATATCCCAGACCTACTGCCTCATTTTCGAGACTTTGACAAGCTTTTTGAACTGCTTCCGTAAAACTGCGGCCGATACCCATCACTTCACCAACACTTTTCATTTGAAGACCGAGAGTATCATTGGCGCCTTTGAACTTATCAAAATTCCAACGGGGTATTTTGACAATGACATAATCCAATGCCGGTTCAAAGTAAGCGGAAGTGGTTTGTGTGATCTGATTTTTCAGTTCATCCAATGTGTATCCTATTGCCAGTTTAGCAGCAATTTTTGCGATTGGGTACCCTGTTGCTTTCGAAGCCAGTGCAGATGACCGGCTAACACGCGGATTGATTTCTACTGCTATTAGCTCCTCTGTTTCCGGATTCTGGGCAAACTGAACATTACATCCGCCTGCAAAATTTCCCAGTGAACGCATCATCAGGATGGCTTTGTTCCGCATGTCCTGAAAAGAAGTATCACTCAAGGTCATGGCAGGGGCTACTGTTATGGAATCACCGGTATGAACCCCCATGGGGTCCAGGTTTTCGACGGTACAAATGATGACTACATTGTCTGCCTGGTCACGGAGTAATTCCAATTCGTATTCCTTCCATCCCAGCACTGCTTTTTCCACCAGCACTTCGTGTATGGGAGATGCCGTCAGGCCTCTTTCCAAAGCTGCATCCAGGTCATCCTTGCTGTGCACGAAGCCACCACCGGTTCCACCCAGGGTAAATGAAGGCCTTATCACGAGCGGGAATCCGATGGCCTGAGCAAATTCCTTTCCTTCCAGAAAACTGTTGGCAACGCGGCTCGGGGCTACATCGATGCCAATTTTAATCATCAGCTGCCGGAATTTTTCTCTGTCCTCAGCGGTTTCAATGGCAGCAATATCAACACCTATCAGCCGAACATTGTATTTTTTCCAGATACCCAGTTCATCTGCTTCCATGCAGAGGTTCAGAGCTGTTTGTCCACCCATGGTAGGTAATACGGCATCTATTTCGTTTTCAGATAAAATTTGTTCGATGCTATCGGTAGTCAGGGGCAGCAAATAAACCTTGTCAGCCATCATCGGGTCGGTCATGATGGTCGCCGGGTTGCTGTTGATCAATATTACCTTGATGCCTTCTTCCCGCAAACTTCGGGCAGCCTGGGAACCGGAATAATCAAATTCACAGGCCTGGCCAATAATGATTGGTCCTGAACCAATGATGAGAACGGAGCGGATGGAAGTGTCTTTGGGCATGGGTTGTATAATCAGGCAAATGTAAGAAGCTAGTCCCAATCTCCCCCGATTTTTGTCTTATCTGTAAGGGTTTTCAACAAAAAATGCTGCCGGATGTTATTTACTTATTCATCAATGATTTTAAACTGAATTTATGGCTGAATTAAAGGAGGGCGCAAAGGCACCGGCATTCAAGGGGGTGGACCAAAATGGTCAGCCGATTTCCCTTGCAGATTTCAAAGGGAAAAAGGTGATACTTTATTTCTACCCGAAGGATGACACACCCGGATGTACGGCACAGGCTTGTAACCTGCGTGATAATTACAAGGCGCTGATTAAAAAAGGATTTCAGGTAATAGGTGTAAGTGTCGATGATGTGAAGAGTCACAAGAAATTTGAGACCAAGCATGCGCTTCCTTTCCCATTGGTTTCCGATGCGGATAAGACCATCGTTACCAAATACAACTTATGGGGTGAGAAGAAGTTCATGGGAAGAACATACATGGGAACTACACGTACTACTTTTCTGATTGATGAAGCAGGGAAGATTGTGAAGATCATCAACAAACCCGATACTGCTAACCATACGGAGGAAGTATTGGCTGCCTGGGCTGAGGTTAAATAAGCATATAATCGTAAGCAGAAAAAAAAGCAATCCGCCGTTGGGTGGATTGCTTTTTTTATGAGGAGAGAAGAAGATATTACTTTTTAGTCTCCAGTAATTTGAAGAACTGATCCAATTGTGGTAAAATCACGATGCGCGTGCGGCGATTGGCGGCGCGACCTTCAGCGGTGGCGTTATCCATCAGGGGCAGGTACTGGCTGCGTCCTGCTGCGGTCATGCGCTTGGGATCGAGACCATAGCTTTCCTGCAGCAATCTAACTACTGTAGTGGCTCTTTTCACACTGAGATCCCAGTTGTCCTGAATACCTGCGCTGCTGATGGGAACGCTGTCGGTATGTCCTTCTACCATGAACTCGATATCGGGTTGAGCGTTCAATACTTTGGCAACTTTGCCAAGTACTTCTTTAGCGCGGTCAGTTATGGAATAACTTCCACTCTTGAAGAGGAGTTTATCAGAAATGTCGACATACACTACTCCCTTATCAACTTTGATGTTGATGTCTTTGTCATCCAGGTTGCCGATGGCACCTTTCAGATTCATCACCAGCGCCATGTTCAAAGAATCTTTTCTGGCGATAGAGCCCTGCAGATCTTTGATATAGATGTCTTTGGCACCGATATTTTCGAGTGATTTTTTAATACTTTCCGCCTGCGAACCGGTAACTACAGAAAGGTCTTTCAGTTGATTCAGAACGGTATTGTTGTTGTCGCGCAGATAGTCGATTTGCTTGTTAAGGTCAGCAATTTGTCCCTCTAATAAAGCTTTTTTACTATTCAGATCAGTTACCTGACCATTGGCCTTTTCGATAGCGAAATTGCATTTCTTTAATTCGTCCTGCAGGTCTCTGTATTTTGCCTGCATGGCAAGATAGTCACCACTTAGCTGTGCATACTTGGCTTTTTCTGCTTCTAAGGTTTTCGTGCTCACACAAGAGACGCCGAAAAGGGCGATCGTTGCTACTAAAAGGATGTTTCTTTGTTTCATGGGCTGAGAATTGGGTTCAAATTTACTGAAAATTGCACAATTCATGCCAAACGCTTCGTTGTCAAGGCATTTTACCAATTTATTAAGAGCCTGGCGCGGAAGATCGGTCGCTGAAATTTTCAGTTAGTTGATGGCCACTGCTCCTTACTCTGCCCAGATTACCTGTTTTTCTTCCTGGCTCCAGGGGATATACTGATCACCGAATGAGGCATCTACCGCTTTTCTTTTTATTTTCAGTGTAGGCGTAAGCAGGCCATTGGAGATGGTCCATTCTTCCCCTACTACAATAACTTTTGATAATCTTTCATGGTGTTCCAGCTGACTATTTGTTTGTTCGAGTAGCTGCTGCAGTGCAGAAGTTTGTAGTTCAGTCGGTTCAGATTTGATGGATTCCGCGAGGGTGCAGATTGACTTTGCATTGGGAAGTCCGGATCCGATCACGCAAACTTGTGACAGCATGCCGGCTTGTAAAAGTTTGGATTCGATGATGGCGGGCATTACATATTTCCCCTTGCTGGTTTTGAATTGGTCTTTGATGCGCCCAGTAATGGTCAGGTATCCCTCTGCATCTATTGAACCCTCATCTCCTGTTTTCAGGAATCCGTCTTCAAAAGATGCCGCTGTGAGTTCGGGTTCTTTGTAATATCCCAGCATGGATGCCTCGCTTTTCACCTGTACTTCATTGTCTTTGCCCAACCGAACGGTTACCCCGGGGTAAGAAGTTCCGACTGTTCCGAATTTTACCGATTGCTTCCTGTTGGAATGTGATAGTGCCAGATTTTCTGTCATTCCATAAGCTTCCTGAATAATGATGCCGAGGCGCTGGAACCAGAATAGTAAAGCCGGATTGATGGGGGAAGCTCCGGTGAATGCATGTTTATAACGCGATAATCCCAGCTTTTTTCTTATACCGGATTTGATCAACGACGAAACGATAGGTATTGATAGGAGTCTGTTTAGTTTCTGTTGTGGTATCTTCTTTAATATGCCTTCCTGAAGTTTTTCACAGATTCGGGGAACTGCCAGGAAAACAGTGGGATGTGTATGTGCGAGATTGGCTGCAAAGGTATCCATCGATTAGACGAAATAACTTTTGCTGCCGGTAAAAATAGCACCGCATTCAACCAGCATTCTTTCAGCAACATGGCAGAGGGGCAGATAGGAAAAAAAAGTTTCCCTGTTCAGGTGGGTATAGCTTTGCAGGAAGGCATCAACCGCATAGGCAGTAGCAGCGTGGTTGTGCATCACTCCTTTGGGTTGTCCGGTGGTACCGGAGGTATATACGATGCATGCCAGTGCATCAGGATCAACAGCAGGATCTCCTTCCAAAGGTGCATGCTTGGCCACCAGTTCATCCCAGTTCAGACAACCTTCATTGGGATAGAATGGGAAAGTAATTTGAATCAATTCATCCGGTACTCCTTGTCTCAGGTAAGCGGGGTTGTCTAATTTTCCAATGAAAATAGCTTTGGTTTCACTGTGTTCTATGATTTCTCTTACTGCTTCCGGGGTGATATTGGGATAGAGAGGTACACCAATACATCCAGCCATGGTGATGGCCAGATCAGCGAGCACCCAATGGGCACAGTTTTTACTAAGAATAGCGATTTTATCTCCCTTACCGAATCCCATGGATCTAATAGCTGCTGCCATGCTTCTGATTTGTTGTCCGGCCTGCTGCCAGGTAAATTCTCTGTAGACGCCACCAACGGGTTCAGATAAAAATAACTCATGGGGTTGTGCTGCTTCAAACTGACAAAATTTTTCTATGAGCAGCGGCAAGTGCTGTTTCATGTGGATGAATTTTAAGGTTGATTGAGATGTGAAATACCTAACGCGGGATTTTTTCCCTGCAGTGCGCCAAAGAATGCAATGATTTTTCGAAAATCCGCATCAGTATCAACGGTAGTGTCAAAGGGTTCATCAATGACCACTTCTTTTTTTCCGAAGTCAAAGCCGATCATTAAAAGAGGTACCTGTGCTTGTTTTGCTATGTGATAAAAACCTGTTTTCAGGCGATCTACTTTCCGCCGCGTGCCTTCCGGTGAGAGTACCAGAGAGAAGGAATCCGCTTCATTAAATCTTGCTACCACCTGATCAACCAGGTTGTGTGCGGAAGATCTATCTACCGGTATGCCTCCCAGCCAACGAAAGAAAAAGCCGAAAGGCCCATCAAATAATTCCTTTTTTCCCAGGAAGCGGACATATCCGAGGCGCAGCTTGGAGCGCACGGCCAGTCCCAAAATAAAATCCCAGGCACTGGTATGCGGGGCAACAATGATCACCAGTTTTTTAAGGTGATAAGGGTAGTTCCCACGAATTTTCCATCCTGTTATCCATAACAGGAAACTCCATATCATTCGCATAAGGCAAGCAATCTTCTTCACTACAAGATAATAATTCTTGATGATATGTTTAAAAATGGAATGATTTAATCCACACTTATTATTCCCTGTTGAATCTTTTTTTATGAAAATGCTGTTGTTCTTAACAGAGAATAAGCAATTTTCTTATTTGGAATAGCGTTTAAGTAAAAAATCAATCCTATGCCTTCACTGCGTTCATTAGTGGGTTCTGAGCTGATGCTGGTGAAACAGCACATTGCAGGTATCCGCCAGATTGTGCCGAACCATATTCGGTTGTCTGCTTCAGAGAGAAGAAGTCTGTTTAAATTGAATGCCAAGCGGCAGGAATTTGTGCAGAAGTCATTCAATTACATGCGGCAGCATTCTTCCGAATTACCCTCTTTCATCGACATTGCCGGTTGCAATAACGATCTGCATCTTTATCAACAATGCGCTGAGGTAATCAAAGAACTGGAACAGCTGCAGGAAAAGCTGGAAGATGCAAGGGTTTTTTTAGGGAACAGGATCATGAAACAAACACGCGGATTTTTTCTCCATGCCCGTGGAGCCGCTGAGGCAGGTCACAAGGGTTTTCAAAAAGTATATGATGATCTCAAGCCACACTAAGCTGTTGGAAGAAACTCTAACTCCCGAAGAATAAAATAAGAATTACATGGAATT
>DAIMYK010000049.1:0-9475 GCA_036734525.1 Sediminibacterium sp.
ATTTTTTTGTTCTTCACCAGATACGCCAACTCTGCAATGCTCATGAAGGCTAGCTCGTTTCTGTTTTCCGGAAGCTTTGTTGCAGGAAGCTTCCAGCGAATCTTGTCCTTCCCCTGGTTAAGTGTCATGCCGGGCAATAATGGACTTTGCCACAGACTCATAGGAATGCTATTGGCCAGTTTTTGCTTGTGCATGAGGCGATAGTTCGCAAGGTTCTCCTGCACTCCATCATACATACTATCTAGCTCTTGTTGAGAGAACTGTAAATCAAAGACTCTGGCTGCGGCTGCCATGTCGGCTGTTTTCGAAGACGGACTTGTTGTTTGAGCCTGTATGGGCTCGCTGAAGTGGAGCGCAGCGGACAGGAGGAAGAAGATTATTGTTTGTTTCATGGTAAATTCAGTTTAACCCAAACGCGATCATCGAGCAACTCATGGTTTTTATAAACTGCTTTGGTTCGGGTAGATTCCAAAATAAATCCGTTCTTCTGTAAAACCCTTTCTGAGGCGGGGTTATTGCTAAAAACAAATGCGTGAATGCGAACATATTTTTGCAGCGACCAAATGTGTTCCGTCAGCAAGCGGATTGATTCGGTGGCTATTCCTTTTCCCCAAAAGCGCTCACCAATAAAATATCCTATCTCACAGGTTTTGACGTAAACATCCGTTCCGGGAATATAACCGATGGTGCCTGCCAGCTGTCCCTGGTATTCAATTGCAAAACTTTCCGGCGGTTTTATCTTAGCCGCACTGGAAATCCAGTTTACAGCATCGGAATGAGTATAGGGAGAAGGAAAGGCATCCCGAACACGTTGAAAAATGGCGGGATTGTTCGCAATTTCAACCAACGAAACCGCGTCAGACATTTGCCAGGGTCTCAACAGCAAATCATTCATGGTCTGAAATCGATCTATTTAAATAACCTGAATAATCGGGCAGGGTTGCCTCGTATTCCTCATGCATAAACGGAGATGTCATGATAAAATCTGCGGTGGCCCGATCACAAGCCATAGGTAAGTTCCAGGCAACACAAAGACGGAGCAGTGCTTTTACATCGCTATCGTGTGGTTGTGCCTGCATGGGGTCCCAGAAGAAGAACACCATATCTATTTCACCATTCGCTATCATGGCGCCAATTTGCTGATCACCGCCCAGCGGGCCGCTCAACAATTTTTTTACCGGGCGGTCTAATTTTTCTTCCAGCAACCTGCCCGTTGTGCCGGTGGCAATCAACTCGTGCTTGGCCAATGCTGTCTTGTTATGTACCGCCCATTCCAGCAAATCGGCTTTTTTATGGTCATGTGCTACCAACGCGATTCTTTTTCTCTTTCCCAATAATTTTTTTTCCTGCATGTGCTGGTTTTTTACCGGCTATGAAGATACGGCTTGCTCCTTAAAGTTCAACCGCAAACGGGCTGCGAGTGAGTAGTAGGCAGACGCCGGGAAAAGCAACATTCCTAAGACGCTTGTTACTGTTCCTGCACCCAAAAAATTCAGTACCCAGAATATCAGAAGGCAATAATGAGGATAAGTATAATGCAAATCCTCAAACAAGACAGAATCATAAAAGACTGTTCCTTTTGTAAGAGTCCCTATCTTTCTGCTCACAGGAAAATAAAGCGGATAATTAAGTAGTTGGGCGATGGTTAATACGATATGCGAGAAGCCGCTTGTTCTGCCAACAACCCTTTCTGCCGGAGGCTGTATCAATTCTTTCAACAAAGGAAAAAACATTTGATTGAAGCTGAAAATATTGGCTTGCTCGTGCGAGTGTACGAATGGCGTGCCCGGATCAACCGGGTTTCCAAAACATACAGTGGCCGCTTTTCCTAACCTATTGAAATCGCTGTAGGCAACTCCTACCGGAATAATCTGAAAGCCGGGTAAATGCCGGGCCTCTAGCGCAATTCTTGCTGCTCCTTTTTTGAAGGGCTGCAGTTCGTGAGTATTCAGGCAGATGCCTTCTATGAATATCAACAGCGTTCCTCCTGCCTGTAAGACCTCGTTGGAAAATTGAAAGGTTGTTCGGTTAAGATGTACGTGCTGTCTTCCCTCGCGAATTCTATAGACGGGATACATATTGAGCAGGCGCAACAATACTCTGTGCCAGGGGCGATTGAATACATCTCCGCGGGCTAAGAAATGAAGGGGTCGTTTATAGGAGACTGCTATCAACAGTGCGTCGAGAAAAGAGTTGGGGTGATTGGCAAGGAGTAGCGTAGGGCCCGTGCCGCCTTGCCGCTCGGAATTGCGAACGATTATTTTTGGGACGAACCAATACATGGTCATCCGCACCCACAATTTCATAATGCCGTAAAGCAAGTTGCTGGTTTGAATAAATATAGCTATTCTTTTGAATTGCGGGGCTCTGTTTTTCAAGAGACCTCAAAACAAAAAACCGCCCCGGATGACCAGGGCGGCTGTACTAACTAACCCAACGAAAACTTCTTTTTTTAGGTGTCTCTGTGGCAGTCCGCTTTTGATGTGTCAGGGCACTTTCGATTTCTTTGCGGCCTGTACTACGTTGCCTTCTTGCGGCTTGCAGCTTGTGGCTTTCGCAGTTCTAATTTACTTCCGGTAGCACGACTTTTGTTACGCTTCTGCGGCTGCTGGTTTTTGCTCGCTCACTTTGGCACGAATTTTTGCTTCGATTTCGGCCGCAAGTTCCGGGTTATCGTGCAGCAAATTCTTCACCGCATCACGACCCTGACCAAGCTTGTTGCTGTCATAGCTAAACCAGCTTCCGCTTTTCTGCACAATACCAAGCTCTACGCCCATGTCAATTATTTCTCCCAGCTTGCTGATGCCTTCTCCAAAAATGATGTCAAATTCCGCAGCCCGGAATGGCGGCGCCACTTTGTTTTTTACCACTTTCACCTTTACGTGATTTCCTACTGCCGCATCACCATCTTTAATTTGTGACATGCGACGGATGTCGAGACGAACAGATGCATAAAATTTCAGAGCGTTTCCTCCGGTAGTTGTTTCGGGATTGCCGAACATCACACCAATTTTTTCTCTCAGCTGGTTGATGAAAATACAAACCGTATTCGTCTTATTGATGGTAGCCGTTAGCTTGCGCAGCGCCTGGCTCATAAGACGTGCGTGGAGTCCCATTTTGCTGTCGCCCATTTCTCCCTCCAGTTCACTTTTTGGAACCAGTGCCGCAACGGAATCAATGACTACCACATCAAGCGCTCCTGATAAAATCAGTCTATCAGCAATTTCCAGCGCCTGTTCTCCATAATCCGGCTGAGAGATCAACAGGTTGTCAACGTCCACCCCCAACTTTTGTGCATAGGAACTATCAAACGCGTGTTCCGCATCAATGATAGCACACATGCCTCCTTTTTTCTGCGCCTCTGCAATTACATGAATCGCTATGGTGGTTTTTCCCGAAGACTCAGGTCCATATATCTCAACAATTCTTCCTTTTGGCAAGCCTCCAACTCCGAGCGCCGCATCCAGTCCTATCGATCCGGTGGAAATTACTTCCAGTGCGTCCTGGCTTTTTTCGTTCATCATCATTACACTGCCCTTGCCATAATCCTTGTCAATTTTATCAATCGTCAACTTAAGGGCTTTCAACTTTTCTGCGTTACTCATTTTTTTCGTTTTTAAATGGTTAGTCGTTTACTTCATCAAAGATACAGGATCCTTTTGAACAAACTAATATTTTTAGTATTTTTTTACTAACGTCATTAGTTTTTTATTTATTGCACAAAATTACATTCTGTTGATTCCGGCACATAGGTGTTTATACGGGATTTATACCCGTGTTTTCCCCGAATGCTGCCCGGTGATTTGACGCATCGACCCCGGCAGGGGCTTGTTTTCAATTGATTACCAGCCTATTCCGTAATCTTCTCCATGATTGGAGGAGCCGCCCCAAAGGGTTCCGTGTTTTTTGTCAAAATAGATGGCATTGATGGGACCGCTGCTGCGCTCTGTAAAGCTGAGGGTGTAGCCCATCTTCTTGAGGGCATCGCGGGTGGCCTGTGGTATTCGGTTGTTCAGCAAAAGCTCTCCGGGGCGCGGTTTCCTGTCGGCAATCCGCGTTCCGCCCAGCGACAACCAAAGTTGATTGGTATTGATGTTGGCGGCTTCTGTGGCCTGTTGCACGGTCATTCCGAAATCAACCATGTTCACCAAAAACTGCAATAAGTTCTGGTCTTGCGTATCCCCGCCTTGAACAGCAAAAGCAACCATCGGCTCACCATTTTTCAGCGCCAGCGATGGCGTCAGCGTAACCCTGGGCTGCTTTCCGGGAGCCACTACATTAAAAGGATTGATGGCAGAGTCTAGAACAAAGCTCTGCAAGCGCTGACTCATTCCAACACCCGTGTTTCCGGCAATGGTTGCCGGAATCCAACCGCCACTCGGAGTTATGGAAACTACCCAGCCGTCTTTATCTGCCGCTTCAACGCTGGTCGTTCCCAACCAGAGTCTTTCCATATAGTCTTCCGGGTTCATTGCTGTTCCGGTGCTGTCGTGCGCAGGAACAAATTGTCTGCGCGTGGCACTGTCTGATATATTTTTTCTTGCTTCCAACAAATCACGGAATGGATTCTGTCTGCCCTCGAATGGGTAGGGGTCTCCGGGTTGTACGTTCGGGTCATTCGCGTCTTTGCGCATTTCCGCGAGTCGCGCCTTCGCATACTCTTTGCTTAATAGTCCCTTCATTGGCTGGCCGGGGTTTCTGGCCGGATCTCCATAGTAAAAATCCCTGTCCGCCAAAGTCATATTCATCACCTGGTACAACGTATGAATGTATTCAGGAGAATTGTATCCCATTGTTTTTAGGTCGAGTGGCTCAAGCATGTTCAGCGACTGTAACAACATGGGGCCCTGTGTCCATTGGGACAATTTATATACATCAACACCCCGATAATTCACCAGTAAGGGCTCCTCTTCTTTGGGTTTCCAGTTGGCCAGATCTTGTAACGTGATCAAGCCGCCCTGCTCCTGGCATCCGCGCACAAATTCTTTTGCAATATCTCCCTTATAAAAACGATCGCATGCTGCCTGAATGGCTTCCTTGCGGGACTTCCCCTTCTTTAACGCTTCCTTCTCTGCTTCCACCAATTTATTGAGCGTATTATAGAGGTCTTGCTGAACAAAGATTTCTCCTGCCTCGGGCGCTTCCCTTTTTTCTCCCAGGTGGGGAAGGAATACCTTTTTACTGTAGGGCCATTGCTTGATGCGCTCTTTTCCTCTTTCTATGCTGTTCGCTGTTTCTGCTTCAATCGGATAGCCTGCCGCCAACTGCATGGCCGGGGCAAGCACTTGTTGAAGGCTCATGGTTCCGTATTGTTGTAACATGTGGCAGAGGCCACCAACAGTTCCGGGAGTTACAGCCGCCAGCGGACCATATTCGGGTGGAAACCTATATCCTTTGTTCTTAAAAAACTCGGGAGTAGCTCCTGTTGGTGCAACACCCAGCGCATTTATTCCAATCACTTTTTTGGTTCGAGGATTATATATCAATGCCTGTGTCTCCCCTCCCCAACTTAACACGTCCCACATGGTGCAGGTGGCGGCCAACATAGCACATGCGGCATCTACGGCATTTCCGCCTTGTTGAAAAACTGTCGCGCCTGCTGTTGCTGCCAGGGGCTTGCCCGTGATTGCCATCCAATTCTTACCGTGCAACGGGGGCTTTTGGGTGCGCTGGGCGGAAGCAGAGAAAGAAATCAACAAAAGAAAGCCGAAGAGAAGGTGTTGCTTTTTCATACGCGGAGGGTTTGCAGCAATTTACTTTATTCTGTTTATGCTTTTCTCAAAGTATGAAAGATTCCGGCCGGGTATTTAGTTTAAATAATGGCTCACTTTTTGGCTGATGTATTTTTTTACGCCTTCCCAACTTTGCTTTTTTAGACCAACGGGGTCTTCGTCTTGTTCTGCCTCTGAGAAATAAGTTAGCGCTTGTGGAATTGTTATTAGTAAATTTTGTGTGTTATACTTTTTTTGGTGAAGGACAATAAACCTTTCCACAGTAAAGTGATTCAATAGTTCTGCAATATCCCAAAAGTCTTTCTTCTTTGCGCTTCCCAACAATGCCTGTACCTTCATGGCTATGATATCTTCGATAGAGAAAAACCTAATGTCATCAATTGTCTGAGCAGGTGCAAGAAGAGGGAGGGTGTGTGCGACAATATCTACTTTCACATTAGCAATGAAACAAAAAACGCCCACATTGGACTTGTTTGTTCTTATCTCAACCCTCTCTTTAAAAATATCCGCAAGTTGTCTTGCAATCTTGTCGTTGTCAACTGTTCCGGCAACAAAAAGATCCAGGTCATCTGATTTTCTATGTCCATACAATAAAGACAAAGCCGTTCCCCCTACCAAAGAAAGCTCACCAAGATTGCGCTCCAGCATGAGCCGGGTTAGTAGGGAAAAAGTTGAGGGTTCGACTGTCTCAATGTGTAGCATCTGAAGTCTTTTAGCGGCCTGTCCAAAATGGCACTGGCCAAATACATTGTTATCTCTGACAAAAGCCTTGCATTCACCAATGCTTCTGCCACTTTTTCGTCTCCATAATATCGGCGGCAGTTTCTGATATCCTGAACATCGCCGCGCTCGAAAACCCGCTCGATGACAAACGCTGCTTTTGCATCATAGTCGATTTTTTCAAAATCCACATCCCAGAAAATTCTGCGATTAAACACCGGAAGTTCCCGTGAATTCATAGATTAAAAATACAACTATTCTTTTGAGACTCTTGAATGATGCCGGCTATATCTTCACGTGTTTTTTCTTTTGCTCCCTCTTTTCTTCTGTTGCTGAGAAATGATGCCCGAACCAGGCATGTTTTTTTGTACTTTTAGGTATTATCATTTTTCCAACTATGCCTACCTATCAACTTTCCGTTAACGGGAAAAAACAATCGGTTGATGTTCCCGCAGACATGCCCCTGCTTTGGGCGCTGCGCGACGTGCTCGATCTTACAGGAACCAAATATGGATGTGGTGTTGGCTCCTGTGGTGCCTGCACCGTCTTATTGAACGGCAAGCCGGTTCGGTCCTGTCAGTACCCCGCCTCCGTCTGTTCAGGAAAAGAAATTACAACCATTGAGGGACTGAGCGAAGAAGGCACACACCTGGTTCAACGGGCATGGACCGATCTCAATGTTCCACAATGTGGTTATTGCCAGTCCGGGCAGATCATGACCACCGTTGCTCTTTTAGAACAACACCCTCAACCCAATGACGAACAAATCGACGAGGCTTTTGCCGGATTGGTTTGTCGCTGCGGAACTTATGCAAGAATTAAAAAAGCAGTTCTGCGTGCGGCAGAATTGAATAAAAAATAATCCCATGAACAGAAGAGGTTTTATTCAATTGAGCTCTTGTTTGTCGGGGGGCTGGGTTTTGTCTCAACTCGAGCCTATCAGTGCTTTGGCTAATGAGGTGGCGGAATGTTTTCAGCCAAGTCCACTCATCAAGCTTTGCTCCGATGGAAAAATCATCGTGTATGTGTACAAACAGGAGATGGGACAGGGGGTTCAAACCTCTTTGCCCATCATAGTTGCCGAAGAGTTGGAGGCAGACCTGAACAGTGTGGTTGCAGAAGCGCTTCCCTACGCCGCCGGAAATAAATTCAATTATTCTACCGGGGGAAGTACGAGTGTTCTATATGAATATACTCCTTTGCGCAAAGCCGGTGCTGCGGCAAGAGAAATGCTGATTGCTGCTGCGGCACAGGTTTGGGGCATTTCACCCGACAATTGTCGGGCTCAAAAAAGCCGGGTCATCAATACCATTACCAATCAATCCATACACTACAAAGACCTTATTACAACGGATGCAGCACTCCCTGTTCCCAAAGAGCCGGTGCTAAAAAATTATAAGGACTTTTCTTTGATAGGAAAATCGGGCATCAAAAAAAACAACCTGAAAGACATTATTACGGGGCGCTTAAAATATGGTCTTGATCTGAAGTTGCCGGGCATGTTATACGCCGTTATTGTTCGTTGTCCGGTGATGGGCGGAAAAGTAAAGTCATGGGAAGAATCCTCCGTTAAAAACATTGACGGACTGGTGAAGTTGTTTGAGATGAAGGAAATGGGCGCACAACTGGAAACCCGAAGCGGCGTTGCCATTGTTGCCAAAACCAGGTGGGCTGCTTTACAGGCACAGCGGCTACTTAAGGTTGAGTGGATTTATCCCGATGGGGCATTGACAAGAAGTTCTGCAGGTTATTTTTCAGAACAGTCTGCCAGGCTCAAACAAAAGCCTGATGTCGTATATGATGTTAAAGGAAATGTTATTCCCGAGCTTTCTCCTGTTACGAAAGACTGGGTGAGTGCGGGTTATCAAATTCCGTTTGTTGCTCACGCTGCAATGGAGCCGTTGAATTGTACTGCTCAATTCAAAGATGGCAAGTTCGAGCTGTGGGGTGGATTTCAGAATCCCGGTAAAACAGCGACCGTTGCCGCAAAGTTTTTCGGACTGGGATCTAAGGATGTGTTCATTAACCTGATGCCGCTGGGGGGAGGTTTCGGAAGAAGACTGGGGGCAGATTACAGTGCCGAAGCAATGCAGGTAGCCCATCAAATTCCGGGAGTGCCAGTTCAGTTAATGTTCACCCGGGAAGATGACATGAAATTCGATTTTTATCGCCCTGCTTCCACGCATCAATTGAGTGCAATGTTGGGTGCTGATAAACGACCTTCCGGTTGGCAACACAAAATTGCCATTGCTCCTGTTGCAGATTTTATGCTTGGAATGAAGGGAAGTAAAAATTGGCTTTCTATGGAAGCGGAAGGTGGTGCTTATGGTGATATGTATTATAACATTCCTTCTCTTCAAAGTGCCGTCACCCGAACTGAGTCTCCGCTGGTGGAAGGCTGGTGGCGCGCTGTCAACTTCACTTATAACAATGTAGTCATTGAATGCTTTGTTGATGAGTTAGCGAAAAAAGCCGGACTCGATCCGGTAGCTTACCGGTTGTTGTTGTTGAAAGACATGCCTGCCGGAAAAATAAAGGGGGGTGCTCTATATGAGCCCGAAAGGCTTGCTGCCGTTATCTCTCTCGCTGCCGAAAAAATCGACTGGAACAAAAAACGTTCGGCGGGAAGAGGATTGGGAATTGCCTGTTGTTTTTATAACCACGCAAAAGCTTATACCGCTCACGCTTTTGAAGTTAGTGTTTCTAAGGATAAAAAAATAACCATTCATCGGGCTATTGTTGCAACAGATGTTGGAACAGTTATCGATGTGGATGGCTTCCGAAATCAGGTAGAAGGTGGTTTTGTCTGGGGTTTGAGTGCTGTGTTGAAAAGTGAAATTACTGTTGCAAAGGGCGCTGTTCAGGAAAGCAGTTTCTTTGATTTTCAGGTATGCCGTCTTCCTGATGTTCCTCCACTAGAAACTCATGTGGTAGAAAGTTCAAAAGAACCCGGAGGGGCAGGAGAAACCAGCGATCCTTCAGTAATGCCGGCGTAGATGAATGCTATTGCTGCATCAACAGGT
>DAIMYK010000050.1:0-9392 GCA_036734525.1 Sediminibacterium sp.
TGATAGAGGCTATGCGGGAAATGGTACAACAGTACGGAGATTGTTTCATAGAAACCGATATGCGAGCCATGAACACTCCTGCCCGCCAACGACATTTGCTGCAGCTGGGTGCCAGGCTCGCAGACAAATTATGTAGCATCTGTGAACAGTGCGGATGGTATGGATTTTCTGTTACCAGGGTAGAGCGTGGCCTGCCTTGCGGATGGTGTGGAAGTCAAACTGACGGAATATTGTTTGAAGTGAGTTCCTGTGAGCAATGTGGTTTTGAAAAAGAAAAATATTTTCCCCGGGGAAAGCAACAAGAAGATCCGCAATTTTGTAATCAATGCAACCCCTGAGCTGATCATGGATTTATCACCCTATATTGATTTACTGCGCAATGACGATGTCGTAGTTATACCAACCGAAACTGGGTATGGATATGCTTCATCAATACATTCTGATAATGCATTGCAGTAGATTTTTGAATTCAAGATACGCCCACTGAGCAATCCTCTGATTGTGCATCTTGCAGATCCTTCAGATTTTCTCTTATATGCCACTTCGGTACCCAAGGAAGTTTGGATGTTGGTTGAGAAATTTTCTCCGGGTCCGATTAGTTTTGTGCTTCCTGCCGCAGGCAATATATCTCCTTTGATCAGAGGAGGTCATTCTACAGTAGCCTTGCGCATTCCCAATCATCCAATCACTCTTCAATTGATCAGAGAATTGGGATCTCCATTGGCAGCGCCGAGTGCGAATCGGTATATGGGACTCAGTGCTACGAGTGCAGCGATGGTTGAATTGGCGATGCCTGAGTTAAAGGGGAAAATAATTGATGGCGGAAGATGCAGTGCAGGACTTGAATCTACGATTATTGGATTTGAGGAGGGAATGCCGGTGATGTATCGACAGGGCTGTATTACCAGAGGGCAAATAGAGGAGGTGTTAGGAAGAGAGGTAAGATATGCAGGGAATGAAAGCAGCGAACAGCCTAAGGCACCCGGCATGCAGCTACGACATTATGCACCACAAACGCCAATGATTGTTACCAATCGGATGATTGAAACCATAGATCTGCTCAAGTCTGCCAGGGTAGCCGTATTAGGTTTTCGGGATCAGATCAATCATCCTGCTATCATTGCTCAGGAACTCTTGTCTCCGGAAGGCAATCTGCAAGAAGCGGCACATCGTTTGTACCATCTTCTGCACCAGCTGGATATGATTAAGCCCGATGTAATTGTTGCTGAATGGTTGCCGGAGAATGAATTGGGTCAGGCGATCAATGATAAATTAAGACGCGGGGCAGAATCAGTACAATTGTAGTACCTTGTAATTAATATATCCGGAATGAACACTCAATTATTAACAGATAATCTTTCCAATCCTGCACTGCTGTTTTTTTTATTGGGCATATTTTCAGTTAACATCAAGAGTGATTTAGAAATTCCTGCCAATACTTCCAGGTTCATTGCGTTGTATTTATTGTTTTCAATCGGTTTCAAAGGCGGACAGGAACTTGCACATGAAACATTTACCGCTTAAGTCTGGAAGAGTTTTGTGATGGGCCTGCTTTTATCTTTCCTCATTCCGGTGTATGCCTATTTTATTCTTAGGAGAAGTTTTTCTGTGTATGATTCCGCAGCAATTGCTGCGACCTATGGTTCGGTAAGTGCTGTAACTTTTGTAACAGCTGTTAGTTATTTAGAAATGTTGCGGCAGCAGTCCAGCGGACACATGGTAGCAGTAATGGCGCTCATGGAGTCGCCGGCAATTATGGGTGCATTATTTCTCATGTCCCGTTACCGACCTGCTGAAGACCGGAAAGGAAATACAAAAGGCGCCTTGCACCATGCGCTTACCAATGGCAGTGTCGTGATGATCATGGGAAGTTTACTCATTGGCTGGCTCGCCAATGCGAAACAGGCAGAGGGCATTAAACCCTTCACTACTGATATCTTCAAGGGCTTTCTGGCTATTTTCTTACTCGATATGGGCATTACCAGTGGGCGCCGGCTGAATACATTTTTAAAAAATGGTTGGTCCCCCGTGTTTTACGCAATTTTATTACCGCTGATTAACGGTTGTATAACTGCCTGGATTAGTCACTGGGTTACCCCACAGGTAGGTGATAGGTTTATGTTGGCTATTCTAGCTGCCAGCGCATCATACATTGCAGTACCTGCTGCTATGAAGATTGCTGCGCCCAAAGCGAATGCAGGATTATATGTTCCCATGGCACTTGCTGTCACATTCCCATTCAATGTTACCATCGGGATGCCGCTTTATTATTGGCTGGTAGTAAATACTTAGAAAAGCTGATCGGCAAGTTCTACAGATGCGATTGAATGGTTTGTTGCAATGCCGAAAGTGGAACAACCCCACTCTGCCTCCAAAGTTGTTTTCCTTGTTTATACAGGATAAGAGTCGGCACACCGCTGATTTGTAACTCCGATGCCAATGCAGGATTTTTATCTACATCAATTTTTATGATCCGGACTGATTCTCCCATTCGTTCATGCAGTTGTTCTAATATAGGAGATAACATTTTGCAGGGGCCACACCAAGTGGCTGTAAAATCAACCAAAACAGGTTTTTCACTTTGAATGATACTGCGGAAAGTTTCTTTTTCTGACATGTATTGAATCAAATTGAGTTTTCATTTTTTTTGAAGGTATGATTTGCGTTTCCGGGAACAGAGCAGCTTCCATATCCACAGCCCCATTTAAAATATGCTGCCAAAATTGAGTAAATGGCCAGAGCAACACCAATGCCCATGTCTGTACTTGCCTGTTTGCGATAACCTTCAATAATAAATACACTACTGAGTGCCAGGCGAAGCAATAATACCCAGTCAATTCGGAGAGCAATTTGTTTTACATACTTCATCATACCACAAAGGTACATGCGTTTTTGACCTTCACCGGTGACATTTGTTACAGATTAGATTCTTAGAACTAACTTTACGTCTTATGGAATTAGAGGAACTAAAAAACTTATTTCCCGATTGGGAAGAAGGTTTGTACGAAGAGGTGCTGGAGGCAGCAAATTTTCATACTGCTCCTGCCGGAACTACTCTTTTAAAGCCCGGGCAAAATATAAGGTCTGCCATGCTTGTGGTAAGCGGTACGGTTAAATTATACAGGGAAGACCCTACTGATGGAGAATTTTTCATGTATTATCTCGAGCCGGGTGAAGCCTGTGCAGTGACACTTGTCTGTGATTTTCACCAGGAAACCAGTCAGGGTTTAGCTAAAGCGGTTACTGACATTGCATAGCTGGCCATTCCTCTTTCCAAAGTAGATGAGTGGTTGAGAAAATATAAAAGTTGGCACTATTTTGTCATCCGCACATACAGGGCTCGCTATGAGGAATTGTTACAAACCATACATAGCATTGCCTTTAAAAAAATGGATGAGCGGCTGGAACAGTATTTAATGCGACAGGTCGGCCGATGGGGGACTCATATAAAACTCACTCACCAGGACATAGCAGCAGATTTGAATACGTCAAGGGAAGTGATCAGCCGGCTTTTAAAAAAGATGGAACACGATGGATTGATTTTGTTGCACCGACAATCCATCGAGTGGGTGGGAAGAAAATGAATTTTTATTTTGCGGCAGAGAATACGATCATGAGTAAAATCAGGTGATGCATCAAAAAGTAGCTGAAATATTGAAAGGAGGAGTTTATTCCCTGGTCGATGTAAGAACGATGCAGGAGTTCACGGCAGCTCATTTGCCCGGCGCTATTCATATTCCGGTGGATGCTCTTCAACTACATTTATCACTCATTCATGAGTTGCCACGTCCAATCATTTTATATTGTCACAGCGGATTTCGCAGCGGACTGGCGGTTGAGTTTTTACAGCAACATGGTATAGAAGGATCCATCAATGGCGGCGGACTATCTCAGTTGATTCATTTATTCGACTCGGAGAGATAACGCTGATTGGAATGAGGTTGTATAAAGTGCCAGGATCGGGGGAGGCATAAAAAAAGTCACTGGAACAGTGACTTAATAATTTTAGCAAGCGAAGAAGCGGTTATTCGAACTCCAGCTCGTTCATGTTGTATTCCCAGCTGAAAATGTGGTTGGGAACCGACATATTTTTTTGGTTAGGCATATGTATATTTTTATTGTTTCTGTTCATTGAATGATTCATTCTTCTATCAGACATATCCTGCAAATAAGATGCCATTTCAGGCCTTTTTGCTGCCCTGGCTTCCGTTTTTAGCAAGTTGTTAGAAGACATTCAACTTTGTTTAATATAATATAACAAAAGATTAAACAAAATGTTGTTTTGGAAGGTGAAATTATTTCAGAAAAAATGAGAAAAAAACAGTAAAAAGCTAATTATCAGCGCTTTATAATGATAAATTCCACCCGCCGATTGGTAATTCTGTCTTCTTCCGAGGCTTCCTCGGCAATAATTTTTTGGCTTCCCCCCATACCCCGGTAAGACAAGCGATTGGCAGCAATACCATTATTGATCAGGTATTGATAAATCTCCCGGGCACGGTTCCGTGAGAGTACACGTTCTCCCGTATCAATGTCTAATCCGTCTTCATTCACTGCAGAGCAACAGATATGCCCCCTGATTTCAACTTCCAGTTGGGGATTATTTTTCATTACTTCTACTATCGCCTGAAGGGTAGGTTGTGAGGAAGGCAGCAGAACATGTCGCCCGCCTTCGAAATTCAGGTTGTTGAGAACGATGTTCGATTTGCCCTCTTTAATTTGCTCCTGAATATTGACTGCCGTGGTTACAGGGGCAGCAGGCGGGTCGGAAGCTCGTTGATGCGAAGTTGATGGCTCGTTACTATGCCTGACCGGGGTTCCCCAGATTTCTACTACCCGATTCAGGTATCTTCTTTTGGAAAGATTGGATTCTTCAGTTGCCAACGGACTTCGTTTGCCCAGCGCCGCCTTTGAGGTAATCCGATCAGTCGGAATACCCATTGCATGTAAATAATTCGCTACGCTTTTGATGCGTCGTTCCGATAAGGTGTCATTGTATGCTAAGCCTCCTCTTTCATCTGCTCTACCGGTTAATCGGATGCTACTGTATTGTTCAAGTTGATTTTCTAAGGTACGGAGGTAATTGGCAGCATCATGACTGAGCTTGTGTTGATCGAAGTAAAAATATACTTTACCTATCAGGCTATCGTTTTGTGCAATGGCGGAGCAGGATAACAGGCAACCGACCAGGACGGGAATGAAATGTTTCATAGGAGGATGAGGAATGAATCTTAAAGATACATAGCTCTCTTCACTATTCATCCCAAGTGGTAAGTCCTAACAATTTTTTACCTAATTCATTCAATTCGGCAGTATTGTAGCGTGTTTGTTCCCAGTTGCGGGGATCTCCCGGGAAGGCATATCCTTCCGGGGCAATGCGGTCACGCCAGGAATTTATCCTCCACTGACGCAATGGCTCATTGTCTTCTTCTGCCGGCATCATAGAAATATATTGTGCAATGCGAACCTTGTCCTTACTGAGATTCGGTCTTATGCCATGTGGTTCGAGGCTATTGAAGATGAGCAGGTCGCCTGCTTCCAGAGGAACTTTCACCAATTCCAAACCGGTGATATCTGGCATGAAATGATTCCTGTCTTCGGGTTGGGTTAGTTTCCAGCTATGATAATTGCGGAAGAGTTCGGGAATGCATTGGAATCCTCCCATGTTTTCATCTGTCTGATCGGCCAGGGCCAGAACGCCCTGAACGATTACGGGATTGGTATCAGGATCATAATCCCAATGAATAAAGCCCTTGTATTCAAAGCCCGGACGAATGGGAAAGTTGAGGTTGGCGCGGTCAATGCTCACCCATAATTTTTCAGTACCCCAGATATCAACGAAGGCATCATAGATGCGTTGTACTTGTCGGTTGTTCCAAAGCTGCTGGTGATTATATACTTCTACCATTCCGGTATTTTCCAGCTCTTTCATTTTCATTTCAGCACGGGGAGCTGTGTACCAGGTAGCAGGATCAGCAGGATTTTTTTCTTCGAACTCCCAAAGAAATGCAGCTGTTGCTGCAGCTTGTTCTTTTGACACTGCCTGTTTGATAACGATGTATCCATTGTGCTTCCAGAAAGTCCAGTCCGCTTCACTCAATACCCGGAGTGGTTTACCATTGCTGCGATCGTTGAGTTGCAGGTGACTGCTTTTAGCCGTGGAGGGGTTTCCGGGAATATCCAGATGAGCATTCTGTTGTGCCATGGTAGGCACCATTGATTTGTTTTCCATGCTGAACTTATTTGATCAGTGATTTCAATGTTTCGGTAATGATGTCCATAGTTTGCGGACCAATACTCATACTTGTCAGGTAGTTGCTATGGGGTATTTTATTGCCTTCTTCAAAATAGCCCGGCTTCAGAATATATCCCAATGCATCCATGGAGAGGCCAAGCACCATTTTTGGTCCCTTGTTTTTCATCAGTGACCTGGTAGTATAGCTCAATGCCGGAGAGGTTTCGCCGGGATGTGTCGCCAGCGCCAGATTTCCGATGGATGCATAAGCGATTTCGGAATCGACAGAATCGCTGAAAACTCTTTTGATTACTCCCATTTGCGAGAGCTGACGGAACCCCGGATTTTGTAATGGAAATTTCACTTTCTGGCGCCGATAAACGATTTGACTGTTGTTGAGTGTTTGAGGTTGTTGTAAGCGCTTGATTACATAGTTGCCCAATTTTTCTCCGATGCGCATGGCTTGCTCATAGGTTTTGGGAACATCTTCGGGCTGCACCCAGCCTCCGATGGCTCCCTGTAGAAAAAGATGAGTACCTCCCTGTGCAGAATCCAGATAGCGATAGAAGCCGCCAACATAATCTGCACTGGCACCGCGTGCCACATCATCCAGAATGGTTGGGTGGCAGGCAAAATTCACGAGGGTAGCAATATTTTTATTCAGGGCATCTTTGAATTGAAGAATGGTTACCGATCTATCGAGTAATCCGGGTTCTGAAATATTTTTCACCCATTCCTCACCGAAACTTCCCACTGCGTATCGGGCAATGCCCGATTTGCGGTTGTTCCAGGCTTTTTGCAATGCAAGGACTGCCTGGTTCACGATTTTGTTCATGTGTGCTTCATTCAGACCGGAGTGCATGATGTCTTGCCCCCAAATGCCTACCACATCTGGACCCGAGTGGGTGTGGGTGGAAGAGAGAATGATTTGTTGTACAGGAAAGGCAGGAATAGATTTGGCTACTCTTTCCCGAATTTCCAGCAATTGTGGGTACATCAATCCGATGCAATCAACAGTAAGAATGGCAATACTGGTTTGCGCATTACTGATAACCACTGCTTTAACATAAAGGTTATCAGCAACATCGATGAATTTTCTGTTGTTTTTTCCTCCGGCAAAGAAAAGACTATCGGCATCCGGGTTGATTGTTTCCTGCGCAGCACCCACCCTGAAGTTTTGTCCTGCTGCCTGCAGCAGGCAAATTCCCGCCAGAAGTCCCATCCATAGCTTTTTTTTCATTTGCGCTTTGTATTTCATCCAAAAATTACATAGATATTTCGATGCAGTCAACTAATTTTAAGTTCTTTCTTATCTTCCCACCAAATTGATGCACATGTCGGATGCCAGCAAACTACTCGAAACCGTACAAACAGGTTATACATTCAAAGGCGAACATGTAAAAATCGGCAGGGCCATGTTCAATGGCGAGGTGGTGCCCGGTGCCGATGTATTCCTTCCACTCAAAACCTTGAACCGCCATGGTTTGATCGCCGGCGCCACAGGTACGGGTAAGACCAAGACCCTGCAAATGATCAGTGAATGTCTGAGTGATAACAGCATCCCTGTTTTGTTGATGGATATCAAAGGTGACCTGAGTGGTATCGCTGCTGCCGGGTCGGCCAACGATAAGATCAATGCACGTTACCAGCAGTTGGGAATGGAATACAAGCCGACTGCCTATCCGGTTGACCTGATGACCCTTAGCAATGAGAAGGGCATTCGCATGCGGGCCACAGTTACCGAATTTGGTCCGGTACTTTTGAGCAAGATTCTCGGTCTGAATGATGTGCAGGGCGGATTGGTAGCTCTGATATTTAAGTATTGTGATGACAACCAGATGCCCTTGCTCGACCTCAAAGATTTCATCAAGGTGTTGCAATACATAGGTGATGAAGGAAAGCAGGAGATAGAGAAAACCTATGGTAAGATCTCAACCACTTCTACCGGAACAATTTTAAGAAAAGTGGTAGAATTACAGCAACAGGGTGCTGACCGTTTTTTTGGAGAAAGAAGTTTTGATGTGGAAGATTTGTTGCGCATTGGTTCGGATGGAAGAGGGACGGTACATGTACTGCGAGTGACCGATATGCAAGACAGGCCAAAGTTGTTTTCTACTTTTATGCTGCAGTTGCTGGCGGAACTCTATGCTACTTGTCCGGAAGAAGGCGACCTCGACAAGCCCAAACTGGTGATGTTCATCGATGAAGCGCACCTGATCTTCAATGAAGCCAGTCAGGCATTGTTACAACAACTCGAAACGGTCATCAAGCTAATCCGTTCCAAAGGGATAGGTATTTTCTTTTGCACCCAGAATCCGCAGGATATTCCGGCAGCTATTTTAAGTCAGCTTGGTTTGAAGGTACAGCATGCATTGCGCGCATTCACGGCTGCAGACAGGAAAACCATCAAGCAGGCAGCTGAAAATTTTCCTGTGTCTGATTTTTATAAGACGGATGAGTTGCTCACACAATTGGGAATTGGTGAGGCATTGGTAACATTATTGAATGAAAAAGGAATTCCAACCCCATTGGTACACACCATGCTTTGTGCACCCCGCAGCCGCATGGATGTATTAACGGATACAGAGATTGATCAGCTGGTGGCGGGCAGTAAGTTGGCAGCGAAATATGCCAAAGAGATAGATAGTGACAGTGCCTATGAAATTTTAACGCGCAAGCTGGAAGAAGCGGCAGCTGCTGCTCCGCCACCGGAGGAGAACCCGGCAGCAGGTGCAGGAAGCACAGCCAAAGAACCTTCATTCTTTGATAACCCTGTGGTTAAGCAGGTGGGACGACCTGCTGCCAGCGTGATAACCCGCAGCTTATTAGGGGCTCTTGGACTGACCGGAAGATCGAGAAGAAGATAAGTGAATGCCATAAGGAAACCGGCAGAACAGTATGAAATGAAAAAGAGAAGTTTCTTCTTGCAAAGCCCCGTCATCCTTCTCACAGGATTCATAGTTTGCATTGTTTTTTGTGCTTGCGGATTTAAAGCCCGCAATGTTTTAATGGTACCCCGCATAGATGAACCAGGGGTTGTAAAGTTGTATTATGACAGGGAAGGCTATTTGTATCCTCCTGAAGCACATGTAACTCCTCACTATTTTTATCTGCTTCATCATCGCCATGTAAGCAGAGATCAGTCTAATCCGGAATT
>DAIMYK010000051.1:0-9184 GCA_036734525.1 Sediminibacterium sp.
CTGTTCCGGCATCGCCGTAACCTAAATCTGAAGGGATAAAAAATTTCCACTTGCTTCCAACAGTCATCAAAGGAAGACCTTCCTGCCAGCCGCGAATAACATTGCGCAGCGGAAAAGTTACAGGTTCACCTCTGTCAACAGAACTATCAAAAACTTTTCCGTCAATCAGTGTGCCATGGTAGTGACAACGCACTTTGCTGTCAATGGTGGGTTTTATTGATTCCTTTCCTGCTTTCAATACTTCATACTGCAAACCATTGGGGAGTGTTACAACACCGGTGCGCTTTGCATTGGCGGCTAAAAAAGCAAGACCTTCTTTTTTATTGGCCATAATACGTTCAGCATTTTTTTGCTCCTGGTATTGTCCCAGACATTTATTGATGGCTTCCTCTGTTAAAAAGGGTTTGGCACCATTTTTTACATCAGTAAATGCTTTTTTGATCATCTCAAAATTGAGGTCATCGAAACCCTGTGTTTTCAGACTTTGGGCAATTTTCACCCCCACGGAATAACTGACACTATCGGACATGGTTTTTAGTCCGGCCACCGGTGCGACCATGGCTTTGGGTTTGGCTACCGGAGCGGCAGGTTTTTTTACCTGGGCCCAAAGGCAAATAGGAAAAAAGGCGAGAGATAAAAGGAAAAGTGACTTTTTCATGAAAGTTCCGATTTTGTCTCGCAAAGAAACAACATTTGATGTAAACCGGAACAGGTAAAATAACTATCAGTTGCCGGCTAAAGCCCGGAGGGAACTGTTGACCTGTTCAAAAGGAAAACGGGACATCACCTGCTGCATCTGTTCACGAATTTCATCGTTGCAGAGCCGGCCGATGGAACCTTCATGGGTATGCCGAATGGTTCCGGTGGGTTCAAAATTTCCTTCGGCGATATCTTTTCCTATCTGCTGATAGGCCTGTCTGAAGGGAACCCCCTGCTGAACCAGTCGATTTACCTCTTCAACACTAAATATAAATTTGTATTTATCATCTGCCAGAATATTGTCGCGTACCTGCATATTTGATAGCATCAAAGCCAGCATTTGCATGCAATCTTTGATGGTTTGGAAGGCCGGAAAAAGGTGTTCTTTTAGCAATTGCAGGTCCCGGTGATAACCCGAAGGCAAATTTGTTGTCAGCATTGTGATCTCATTGGGCAGAGCACGCAACCTATTTCCATGTGCACGAATCAATTCAAAAACATCGGGATTTTTTTTGTGCGGCATGATACTCGAGCCGGTTGTGAGTTCGGAAGAGAAAGAGATAAAATCAAACTGTTGATTCAAGAACAAACAGGCATCCATACTCATTCTTGCCATGGTATCTGCGAGGTTTGCGAGTGCTGCTGCGGTAATGCGTTCTGTCTTACCCCTTCCCATCTGCGCATACACAACATTATAATTAAGGGCTTCGAATCCGAGTAATTGTGTAGTCATTGTTCTGTTGATGGGAAAGGAAGAGCCATAACCGGCGGCAGAACCAAGCGGATTTTTATTCACGACACGATAAGCAGCCTCGAGCGTGATCAGATCATCTACCAAGCTCTCGGCATAGGCGCCGAACCAGAGTCCGAAAGAAGATGGCATCGCAAGTTGCAGGTGCGTATATCCGGGCAGAAGATGGTGCTTCAATCGTTCACTCTGTTGTTGCAAAATATCAAACAAGGCAGATGTTGCCTGTACATTTTCTTCTAATTCATGGCGCATGAACAAGCGGTTATCTAGCAGCACCTGGTCATTCCTGCTTCTGGCTGCATGAATTTTTTTTCCGATATCTCCCAAGCGCTGAGTGAGTAGTATTTCGATGTAGGAATGAATGTCTTCTACCTCGTCCGGCAGCTTGAGTTTTTGACCCTGCATTTGCAGGTAGATTGCCCGTAATTCCTTGGTCAGGGAGTTTCCTTCTTCTTCACTCAATAAATTGATGGATGTGAGCATCTGCACATGAGCTATTGAACCCAACACATCAAATGGTGCCAAAAAAAGATCCATTTCTTTGTCCCGACCCACCGTAAAAGCTTCTACAGCTGCCGATGTCTTAGTTGCATTTTTTTCCCATAGCTTCATAATACCTGATTGAGTAGTTGAATATATGTATTGATTCCTTCCTCTATTTCATGAATGAAAACAAATTCATCGGCCATGTGGCTGCGCATAGAATCACCGGGTCCCATCTTAAGGGCAGGAAATGGCATCAGTGCTTTATCTGAAGTAGTAGGAGAGCCATAACAGTTCTTTCCCAATTGAATACCCGCCTTTACCAACGGATGATCGGTAGAGATGGATGTAGATCTCAAACGAAGTGACCTGGGTACAACCTTGCCTTTAACATGTGATGCAATAACCGACAGCACCTCTTCAGAGGAATACAATTCATTGATGCGTACATCTACAACCAGTTTACAAACAGCAGGAACAATATTGTGTGCCTTGTTATCTGTCTCTATCACTGTAACGGTCATCTGCACCGGTCCCAGCAGGTTGGACACTTTTTTAAACTGATAGTTTCTACACCATTCAATATCGGCAATGGCTTTATAGATGGCATTGTCTCCTTCGCTGCGTGCTGCATGTCCCGCTCTGCCTTTAATCTCTATGTCCAATACCATGAGTCCTCGTTCGGCAATTGCGAGCTCTAGCCGGGTGGTCTCACCGTCTATTGCGGCAGCAATAGGCGGCAAAAGAGGAAGCAAGGATTCAATTCCGTTTTTACCCGAGATCTCTACTTCAGCTGTGGCAGCAAACAATAAATTATAGTTCAATCCTATCTTGTCATAAAAATGGAGAAAAGAAAACAAGAGTGCAACCAGGGAGGCACCGGCATCATTGCTGCCCAGGCCGTACAATTTTCCATCGGTCACTTCTCCATCAAATGGATCTCTGGTATATCCTGAATTGGGCTTTACCGTATCGTGGTGCGAGTTCAACAAAAGAGTAGGCAGTGAAGGGTTATAGTGCTGATTCATTGCCCATACATTATTCAGGTGCTGCTGAACCGGAATACCCTTATGGGATAAATATTCAGCGATCAATTGCGCAGTGGCTTGTTCTTCCCTACTGAAAGAGGGCATGCGAATCATTGACTGGAGTAAGTCAATCGCTTCCTGAGCAATATGATCCTGAAAGGTATTAGTCATGTGTCAATGTTGTTCCTGCATTGCCTGTAAGTAATTGGGTTATTTGTGTGGCATCACCAATAATAACTTTTTCCACACCCTTTGAGAGTGTTTGAAATGCATTTTCCAGTTTTGGCAGCATGCCACCACTGATAATCTGATCAGCCAATAACTGTTGATATAGTTGTTTGTTGATTGCATGGATCACAGATGAGGCATCATGTATATCTCGCAACACGCCTCCATGCTCAAATGCATAAACAAGTTCCACCTGGTAGTTTTCAGCAAGACAAGCAGCAAGTGTTGCAGCTATGGTATCTGCATTGGTATTTAAAAGTTGTCCTGATGTATCACAGGTTATGGGTGCAATTACAGGAAGTAGTCTGTTAGATAATAAAGTCTGGAGCAAGCTATCATTCACTGCATCAATATCGCCAACCCATCCATAATCAATGGTGGGGTGTTTTCTTTGGTGTGCCCTGATCAGTTGTCCATCAGCACCGGTAAGACCTATAGATGTGGCGCCTTTAGCATTCAGTGAGGCTACCAGGTTTTTATTGATATAACCAGCATATACCATAGTCACTATTTTAAGGGTGGCAGCATCTGTGATGCGACGGCCGTTGACCATTTGCTGTTCAATACCTAACTGTTTCGCCATTTCAGTAGCCAGTTTTCCTCCACCATGAACCAGAATTTTATTTCCGGGAATGGCAGCAAACTGATCCAGGAATGTATCCAGCAATCGCGGTTCATCGATGATAGCACCTCCGATTTTTGTGATGATCAATTTCTCTTTCATCTGGCTGATGCGTTGTTGATCAATGAAGATATGACTGCCTGTGCTGACCAAACTCTGTTAGCTGCCTGGTGAGTGACCAGGCTGAAGGGGGCGTCGAGCATTTCATCACTGAGCTCTACATTTCTTCTCACAGGAAGACAATGCATTATGCCTGCCTGTCTTGTCATTTGCCATTTGGTATTGTTCAACATCCAGCTCGGATCTGATTCCAAAACTTTTCCATATTCATGATAACTGCTCCAGTTTTTCACATAGACAAAGTCTGCCTCCCGCAGGGCTTCCTGCTGGTCATGTGTGATTTGAGCACCCTGCGTAAACTCATCTTTCAACTCATATCTTTTGGGATGTGCAATGACAAAATCAGCTTCTCCCCATGAGTTAACCCATTGAGCAAAACTATTGGCAACACATTGAGGTAAAGGTTTTACTTGGGGGGCCCAGGTCAAAACAACTTTTGGCTTACGCTCACCGAACCAGGATTTGGATTGCATGACTTCGCTCATTGTCATCAGGTCGGCGAGGGACTGTAAAGGATGTAAGGTGGCACTTTCCAGACTAACAATAGGTATGCCCGCGTATCGGATGAACTGCTGCAACACTTGCTCGCTGTAATCTTTCTCTCTGTCCATTAATCCCGGAAAGGTTCGAATACCCAGTACATCGAAGTATTGACCGAGAACAGGTGCAGCATCTTTGATATGTTCAACTGTTGTACCATTCATAATTGCGCCTTCCTGGAATTCCAGTGCCCAGCCCTCTTTATCCATATTCAGCACCATCACTTCCATACCCAGGTTTCGAGCAGCCAGCTGAGTACTGATGCGTGTACGAAGACTTGGATTCAGGAAGAGGAGACCGATTTTCTTTCCCATACCCAGGGATGAATGCAGCAGAGGTTGGGCTTTGAATTGCTGTGCTGTATGGATCAACTCATTGATATCCTGCACATCTGTTACTGAAGTAAAATGTTGCATGGCTGTTGATTAAATAGTTGGTTCCGGTTGATGAGATAACAACGATTGAATTGCCTGCAAGAACACATCTGCTTCCCGGAGGGAAAGAGAAAGCGGTGGTAATAATCTGATGACCGAAGGTTTTGCTTCGCCTGTAAATACATGGGTCTTGCTAAGCAAATCATTTTTCAATCCGGATAATTCAGTTGGCACATCAAACCCGATCATAAGACCACGACCTCTTACCTGCTGAAGTGCCGGTATTCCTCTCAATTGTTCCATCAGGTAGTTACCAACAGTTGTTGCGTTCGCCATGAGATTTTCATCACGTATTATTTCTAGTACTGCCAGTGCAGCCGCACATGCGAGAGGATTACCGCCGAATGTTGTACCCAGCATTCCATGTTTAGGTTTGATATGTGGTGCAATGAGAACCCCTGCAACCGGGAATCCATTTCCCATGCCCTTGGCCATGGTATAGATGTCTGCTGAAATGCCGGCATGATCGTGAGCAAAAAAATTACCGGTTCTGCCATAACCACATTGCACAGAGTCGGCGATCATCAATGCGCCCGAATGGTCACAGTGTTCACGAATGGATCGCAGGAAGGTATCTGCGGCCACTCTGATGCCGCCTACTCCTTGAATACCCTCAGTTATAACCGCAGCAATTTCATCACGATGGTTCTTGAAGCATTCGGCCAAAGCCTCCTCATCATTGAAGGGCAAAAAGATAATGGCATCTGTAGCATTCACGGGAGCAAGAATAGCAGGATTGTCAGTAGCTGCTACTGCTAATGAGGTTCTGCCATGAAAGGAGTGACGGAAGGCAATGATTTTTTTTCTTCCTGTATGAAATGAAGCCAGCTTCATCGCATTTTCATTTGCTTCTGCTCCGCTATTGCAGAGAAATAGCTGATACTCTTTTTTTCCGCTTATTTGTAATAGCAGATCTGCCAGTTCTTCCTGAATTGGAAGGTGAACTGAATTCGAATAGAAGGCAATTTTTTCAAGTTGATCCTCGATTCTTTTTACCCAATGAGGATGGGTATGTCCGATGCTGATAACTGCATGACCGCCATACATATCCAGGTATCTCGTACAGTCATCCCCCCTAACTAAGGAACCGGCGGCACGGGTGATGGTAACGGGTTGAAGCGGATATACATCAAATAATTTCATGGTGTACTGATTTAGAATGCTGCGGGTTTGAGCCTTAGTCCGGTCGTTTCATCGATACCCAGCAAAAGATTCATATTTTGAACGGCCTGACCACTGGCACCTTTCAACAAATTGTCTATAGCGGAATGAATCGCCAGTTGATTGCCTTGTTTTTCAATTTGAATGATGCATTTGTTTGTGTTGACCACCTGCTTTAAATGAATGGGCTCATCGCTTAGTAAAGTGAAGGGATGGGAATCATAAAATCTGCGGTACAATTGTTTCACTTCCTCCAATGGCAACCCACAGTCAAGGATTGTGCTACAGAAAATTCCGCGCGTAAAATCGCCACGCCAGGGAATAAAATGAACATGCATGGCGTCATTGTCCTGAAGTTGCTGCAAGCTTTCCTTCACTTCCTGCAGGTGCTGGTGTTGCAAAACTTTATAAGGTTGGATATTTCCTTCTCGCCAGCTGAAATGAGAAGTAGGGCTCAGCGACTGCCCGGCACCGGTGGAACCGGTGATACCTGTGGTATAAACATCGCCCAAAATACCCGCATCGGCAAGCGGCAACAGAGCAAGTTGAATAGCTGTTGCAAAGCATCCCGGATTGGCGATGATCCGGGCAGCCGCTATAGAGGATCTGTTGAGTTCGGGTAATCCATAGACAAACGAACGATTCCCTTGTTGGGCATTTTGCCGGTGTCGAAAATCCTGCGACAGATCAATGATGGAAGTAGTGGCTGGAATAGAGCGACTGTTCAAAAACGCCGCTGCCTCACCATGCGACATACAAAGAAACAATACGTCTGCCTCTATTGCCTTATCATCTGTAAACTTTAAATCAGTCTCCCCTATCAGATCGCTATGAACCTTGGTAACCGGGTGACCGCATTGGCTGTTACTTTGAACAAAGGAAATACTCACCTGAGGATGATGCAGTAACAACCGGATAAGTTCACCACCCGTATATCCGGCAGCACCGGCAATACCCACACTGAATTTTTTTTGTGCCTGATCAGTTGTCATTTTTGTCGGATTGCTTTTGAAGGAAGTCATTAGTTGTATTGCCATTTACCTGCCGATAGATGGTAGTTTGATTTCCGAAGATGCGGGTAAATCCTCTCACATCATCCCCTGTCCAGCCGCTGTTCATCTCTCCGTATTTTCCAAATCTGCTGTTCATCAGATCATGGTCAGATTCAATGCCGGTAACCTGAAAATAATAAGGATGCAGTGTAACAAACACTTTACCGGAAACCTGTTGTTGTGAATGCTCAAAGAATGCCTCAATATCTCTCATCACGGGATCCAAAATCTGTCCTTCGTGTAACCAGTTACCATAGAATTGTGCCAGCTGGTCTTTCCAGCTGAGTTGCCATTTGGTAAGTACGTGTTTTTCCAGGGTGTGATGAGACTTCAGTATTACCATGGGTGCAGCTGCTTCAAACCCCACTCTCCCTTTGATTCAAATGATGGTATCACCCACATGTATATCTCTTCCTATTCCATAGGGTGCAGCGATAGATTGCAGGTATTGAATTGCTGCCGTAGGATGAGCGAACATCCGGTCATCTATGGCCGTAAGTTCTCCCCGGGAGAATGTAAGAACAACTTCCCGTGGTTCAGTAGCTGTAACCTGTGTAGGCCATGCAGATTCCGGTATCATTCCCTTGCTTTGCAGGGTCTCTCTACCCCCTATGCTGGTTCCCCACAATCCTTTGTTGATAGAGTAGGCCGCTTTTTCAAAATTCATATTTACTCCTTTCAGCCTGAGGTAATCGATCTCCTCCTCTCTGCTCAACTGTAAGTCACGGATAGGGGTAATGATCTTAATACCCGGAAGAAGAATATGAAATACCAGGTCGAAGCGCACCTGATCGTTTCCGGCACCGGTGCTTCCGTGTGCCACAGCAAATGCGTCGAGTTTTTTTGCATGTTCCGCTATGTGCAAAGCCTGACTTAATCTTTCAGCACTGACACTTAGTGGATAGGTGTTATTCTTTAAGACATTGCCATAAATCAGATAACGTACAATTTGATCATAATAAGATTTAACTGCATCGATAGCCGTATGGGATGCTACTCCTAATGAATGGGCGTGGGTTGCAATTTGTTGTAACTCTTCCTGCGTAAATCCTCCGGTATTCACTATCACACTATGAACTTCGCAATTTTTTTCTTCTGTAAGGTATTTCACACAGATGGTGGTATCCAATCCGCCACTGAAGCCGAGTACCACTTTTGCATGAGGAGGAATTTCGTTTAAGTATTCTTGATTGATCATAAATGAGATTGTTGTATGCCCTATCCAAGCAATGTTTAATAAAAAAATGTCTTGAATGATTTTGGAGTAGAATGGCTCTTTTTTTCCTCTTTTCTTCCAAATGTTTTCAGCAAGAGGCGCTGCTTGAGTTGCATTAATCTTCCCCAGAGTTGAGATTTGTTGTTAAAAGTTAGGGCGGTCACCGCAGGTGTCGGATGATCTTTGGGATCATACAGCATGGCTGTACAAAGACAATTTTTTCTTTGCTTGCTCATGAGGATATCATAGTTGACACAGCTTTTGCAGCCAGCCCAAAATTCCTCATCATCAGTTAATTCACTATAGGTGACAGGCTCGTATCCCAGATCACTGTTGATCTTCATTACTGCCAGTCCGGTTGTCAGTCCGAAAATTTTTGATTCCGGATATTTTTTTCTGGACAGATCAAAAATATGTTGCTTGATTTGCTTGGCGACACCCGTTTTTCTAAAGGCCGGGGCAACTATGAGTCCGCTATTTGCGACAAAAGAATCATGTCCCCATGCTTCAATGTAACAGAATCCAACCCAGGTGCCATCGGGTGTAATAGCAATTACAGCTTTGCCTTCCTCCATTTTCTGTGAAATGTATTCAGGTGATCTTTTGGCAATTCCTGTTCCACGGGCTTTTGCTGAAGACTCCATTTCTGCAGTAATAAGAGAGGCATAGTGAGAATCGTTGCTTTCTGCAACGCGAATAATAATAGTAGATTCCAACTTGTAATTCTTTGATCAAGAAAATGAAAATGCCGGCTGGCAAGGATGATTTGCGGGGATTATTTCACTGATAGGGGCAATTGCCAGTTGCTCGTCCTATCAGCATCCACGTCGGAATCGGGGAGATGTCAATA
>DAIMYK010000052.1:0-9104 GCA_036734525.1 Sediminibacterium sp.
GATCGGACAAAACTGGTCTCCCTTGTATTCGTTGGTATTGACCATTATCAGGGTGCGATCGACCAGCGCTTCATCAAAGCCAAATGCTTTGATCTCTTCGGGACCATTTCTTTTTTCGATGTATTGGTACAGAATCTGGTCGAGTACTTCATAATCGGGCAAACTATCGCTGTCTTTTTGACCCGGCCGCAATTCAGCACTGGGCGGCTTTTGCAAGATGTTGACCGGAATGATTTCCCGCTCACGGTTGATGTATTGTGCCAGGGCATATACCTGCAGTTTGTAGCAATCACCTAAAACGCTTAGTCCCCCGGCCATATCACCATACAATGTTCCATATCCGGTAGCGAGTTCACTTTTGTTGGAAGTGTTGAGCAGGATGTATCCAAATTTATTGGCAATGGCCATTAGCAAATTCCCGCGACTGCGGCTCTGCATGTTTTCCTCTGCGAGGGAAAAAGGAAGATCGCCAAAAATGGGTCGAACTGTATCCAGCATGGACTGATATACCTGGTGAATCGGAACGATATCGTATGGATTCTGCAGGTTCTTGCTCAATGCCGCAGCATCCTCCACAGAATGTTCGGTGGAATAGGGCGAGGGAAGCAGGATGGCGCGTACCTGGTCTTTTCCCAATGCCTCGCAAGCCAATGCCAGGGTAACTGCGGAATCAATTCCTCCGGAAGAACCCAGGATGGCTTTGTTGAAACCCATTTTATTGAAATAGTCACGGATGCCCATCACCAGGGCTGCATGTACTTGTTCAATATTTAATTCGGGTTCAAGCCGGGGAGGATTCAATTCATGATCGGGCATGCGGGCAGCAGGTTCCAGGATAGGGGCATCAATGGATCCATCTTCTAATACAGTTACTGTATGCAGCGACTCTTCAAATAATGGAAGAGCCCCACAGAGGTTGGCTTTGGCATCGAATACCAGCGAGCCGCCATCGAAAACGATTTCTGTTTGGCTCCCTACTGCATTACAGTAGAGCAGGGGCATTCGGTATTTCAGCACATTGGATTTTATCACCGCTTTTCTATCCTCATCGTGTGTGTAGTCAAAGGGAGATGCGCTGATGTTGAGCATAATATCGGGTTGCTGTTCCATGAGTTTGTCCATCGGACAAATCGTATAGAGTGGATTATCACCCAGGTTCCAGATGTCTTCACAAATAGTGATTGCTAATTTTTTCCCTTGGAAGGGAACAACCTGCCAGGAAGCTGCCGGTTCGAAATAGCGGTACTCGTCGAACACATCATAGGTTGGCAACAGGGTCTTATGGATGGTAGCGACAATTTCACGGTTATAAAGGAAAAATGCCGCGTTGAACAGGTCCTTGCCCAATATGTCCGGGTTGCGGGATGGTCCGCCAATCAGCACACCGATGCCATCTGATTCGAGTCGAATGGTATCAACGGACTGTTCGCATTGTTCAATGAAATTATTGAACTCAACGAAATCACGAGCAGGATACCCACAGATGCACATTTCACTGAACATGATCAGGTCGGCACCTTCGGCTTTGGCTTGCCGAATTGCTTCTATGATCTTGCGGGTATTCAGTTCAAAGTCGCCAATTCGGTAATTTTGTTGTGCCAGCACAATTTTCATAAGACAAATGTCCGCATCTTTTTGCTTTATTTGCGTTAGCGGTTAGCCAAGGTCAGTATTTTTTTGGAATTGGTTTAACAGGAATTTGTTGCCTGATCTAAGTTTCAACACTGTTGGTGTAGTATTTTTGAAACCATTGATATGATAATACAAAAGCTTGGGTGCCTGTTACTTGCTGCGGCAATACTCTCGGGATGCGAAATGACCTCGTCTCCCCCTGATGTCTCCGACATCCGGATTCCCTGGGAAGTACAAAGATTTGAAAGAGACCTGTTTCAGGTAGATACCCTGCAATTGGATAAGGCGCTTGACCAACTTGCGGCCCGACATCCCGGATTTACACAAGATTTTCTCTACAACATACTTGGCAGCAGGCCGGAACAGGTGGCAAAAGACCTGCCCGGATTCATGAGGTCTTATAAAGAATGGTATCAACAGATGCCTGCTGATCGATTATTGGAACCGCAATTTGAGCTAGTCAGACAGGGCTGTGCTTATTTCAAACATTATTTCCCGGCATATGTTCTGCCCAAACGACTCATTACGTTTATAGGACCAGTGAATAGTTTCGGTAATATCCTTACCAATGATGCGCTGGCAGTGGGTTTGCAGGTTTACATGGGGAAGGATTATGGGTGGTATGGGTCAACTGAGGGACAACAGTTATATCCCCCTTATATATCGCGGCGTTTTGAGCCCGCCTATATTCCGGTTAATTGTATGAAAAACCTCATAGATGATCTGACTCCCGATCAATCACAGGGACAGCCATTGGTGGAGCAGATGGTGGAGGCAGGCAAAAGGGTATATCTGCTAAAGGCTTTGTTACCCAAGGTTGCAGATACATTGATAACCGGCTACACCGGTGCACAGTTGAGGGCCTGCTATGCCAGCGAGCAAGGTATCTGGAGTTTTTTTATTCAGAATGACCTGTTGTTCAGTAAGGACATTACGCAGGTGAGAGATTATCTGGGGGATGCTCCGGGAACACCTGCACTGGGAGAGGGCGCACCGGGAAATATCGGACAGTTCTGTGGGTGGCAGATTGTAAAAAAATGGATGAAGAACAACCAGGAGACTACAATGGTAGAGCTCATGAAAACGCCACCCTCCAAAATCTTTCAGGAGGCAAAATACAAGCCCTGATTCAGCAAAAAGATTAATTCAGTTTGAAAGGTGCCACCATCTCAAAGGGTGGAATCTTTACAGCAAATAGCTGGTGATTGTCGGTATTCATCATCCGGTAAGATCCCTGCATTTTTCCCATATCGCTGCGCAGATTGCAGGAGCTGACATATTGGTATTGCTCGCCGGGTTGTAACAGGGGTTGAACTCCTACTACTCCTTCACCTTCCACTTCTCTTTGCTCTCCGTTGCTGTCAAAAATGTACCAGTGACGGCGCAGTAACTTGACAGGAAAATTGTTGTGATTGAAGATGGTTATCTGATACGCAAACAAATATTCCCCGCGCAGCGGGTCGCTGTAATCCTGCTGATAAAAAGTTTCAACAGAGACCTGAATGCCATCGGTAATTTTAGTAACCATTTGCAGTCGATAATCTACTATAAAGGTAGGTAATTATTCATAACACGATACAATGCTACCATGTTCATGAAAATCATCAATTTAACAGAGGTGTAGCAGTTGCATTGCTTAAATTTGCCCGCAAAATCATTCCCCATGCACAAAATTGCAGTTGCCAAAGGCGATGGTATCGGACCGGAAATCATGGATGCTGTTCTGTCTATATTTAATGCCGCAGGCGTTCCTCTTGAATATGAGACGGTAGACATGGGAAAATGGGTTTTCGACAAGGGTTTCAGCAATGGAATGACACCCGAAGCGCAGCAGACCATTGAATCCCTGGGCATTTTGTTCAAGGGGCCGATGGAAACACCTAAGGGGAAGGGGGTGAAAAGCGTAAATGTAACTGCACGTAAAACCTGGAATACCTATGCCAACAAACGTACTTTCCAAACCCTGCATGGTGTGGATACGGTGTTCAGCAAGGCGGGTATTCCCATAGATATCACTATTGTTCGGGAAAATATTGAAGACACCTACGGTGGAGTTGAGCACCTGCTTACCCATGATGTGGCGCTCAGTCGTCGCTTCATTACCCGTCCCGGTAGTATGCAGGTGATCCGGTATGCATTTGAGATGGCAAGGAAAAAAGGTGCGCGCCGCATTACCTGCGGTCACAAGGCCAATATCATGAAACTGACCGATGGGTTATTCCTCGATGTCTTCAACGAAGTGGCCCGGGAATACCCGGATGTGAAGGCAGATGATGTGATTGTTGATGACCTGTGTATGAAGCTGGTTAGCCGTCCCGATCTGTTCGATGTGATTGTTCTTACCAATCTGCAGGGAGATATCGTGAGTGATCTCTGTGCCGGTTTGATTGGCGGATTGGGTTTTGCCCCTTCAGCTAATATTGGTGACCATATATCTATTTTTGAAGCTGTTCATGGAACTGCACCCGATATTGCCGGAAAAAACATTGCCAATCCGACAGCACTTTTATTGAGTGGATTTGGAATGCTGCGGCATCTTGGACTAATGCAGGTAGCGGCAGTGTTGGAAAATGCACTTTTATATACGCTGGAAAGTGGCTTACATACGGGTGATTTTGGGAATAAGCAAGACAAACCCCTTAGCACAACAGAATTTGCAGCGGCCATTATCGGGAACATTGGAAAGATACCGCAGCACCACCCGCGTCCGCTGCTGGCAGACCAGCCACCGACCCCAACTCATTTTAAACTGGCAGCCAACCCGATGCTGGAAAGTGCCGAACACCTGCAGGAAAAAGTAATGGGAGTTGACATGTTCATTGAAAGCAACTTACAACCCTCATTGGTGGCTGAAAAATGTTTGCACCACACCGGCGGAATCTTTCAACTCATTACTTTGAGTAATCGGGGAACACAGGTTTGGCCTACCGGCTCTTCCTTCACCAACCTAGTGAATCAGTATGCCTGTCGCTATGAGTCAGCTACCGGTGAACCGGTTTCTCAGTCTGAGGTACTCGAATTGTACAGCCGCCTGATGCAGGACTTTAAAATCTGTTCAACAGAACTGCTCAATCAGTGGGGGGATAAAAAGGGCTACAGCCTGGCACAGGGCCAATAATGGCATCTTTGGATTGATTTTTTGGTATTCTTTTTTTTCTTTATAAATTTTCTGTCTCTCCTAATAGCCCTAATTTTTCAGGTAATAGGGGGCAGTTCTTAATTTTGGCGTAATTTCACGGCTCATTTAAAGCGAATAGGTATTATGGCTGAAGTGATTTTAATGCCCCGGCTGAGCGATACGATGACGGAGGGGGTCATTGCCTCCTGGCACAAAAAGATCGGGGATCAGGTAAATAAAGGAGATCTTCTGGCAGAAATCGAGACGGATAAAGCTACCATGGAACTGGAGAGTTATCAAAATGGTACACTCTTACACATTGGTACTCCCAATGGCGGAAAATTACAAGTCAACGATTTGTTGGCCATCATCGGACAAAAAGGCGAGGATGTTGCACATTTGGTTGCGCAACACAGTGGCGGTGCAGCTCCTGCCAAGCAGGAGACAGTTGCGGCTCAGCCTACACCTGCGGCTGCCCCGGCAGCGAATGCTCCCGCAATAGACGCATCAACTATGGAGGAAGTGGTGTTGATGCCCCGGTTGAGCGATACGATGACAGAGGGTGTGATTGCCTCCTGGCACAAAAAAGTGGGCGATGCTGTTAAGAAAGGCGATGTGCTGGCTGATATTGAAACAGACAAGGCCACCATGGAACTCGAGAGCTATAAGGATGGAATTTTATTGCACCAGGGTGCCCCTGCAGGTGCTACCATCAAAGTGAATGACCTGTTGTGTATCATTGGAAAGGAATCGCTGGATGTAGCCGGCATCATTGCCTCCCTGGCGGGAGGCGGAAGTCAGCCTTCGGCATCTGCTCCTGCTGCAAGTGCTGCTCCGGCCGCAACAGCTACTGCTGCTGCAACACCGGAAGTATCTTCAGGCGGAGGAAGAATCTTTGCTTCCCCACTGGCTAAAAAAATGGCCGCTGATAAAGGCATTGATCTCTCTCAGGTGAAGGGATCCGGTGACAATGGAAGAATCATTCGCCAGGATATAGAATCTTATACACCATCGTCTGTTGCACCAGCAGCCGGCAAGTCAGCTGCATCTGCTCCTGCTGTTGCAGCACCGGTTGTGTCAGGCAAAGAAAGTTTCGAAGAAGTTCCCGTATCTCAGATGCGCAAGGTGATTGCCAGAAGATTGAGTGAGAGCCTGTTTACAGCACCCCATTTCTATCTGACGATGTCAATTGACATGGATGCTGCCGTTGCTGCCAGAACTCGCCTCAATGAGAATGCGGCAGTGAAGATCAGTTTCAATGACATGGTGGTAAAAGCAACTGCCATTGCCCTGAGACAACATCCCAAAGTAAACAGCAGCTGGCTGGGAGATACCATTCGGTACAACCACCACATTCATATCGGTGTTGCCGTCGCTGTAGATGAAGGTCTGCTGGTGCCGGTTGTAAGATTTGCTGACAATAAATCACTCACCACTATCGGAGCTGAGGTGAAAACATTTGCCCAAAAAGCGAAAGATAAAAAGTTGCAACCTTCAGATTGGGAAGGAAGTACATTTACCATCTCCAATCTTGGTATGTTTGGTATCGATCAGTTCACTGCTATCATCAATCCGCCCGATGCATGTATTCTTGCAGTAGGAGGAATTTCACAGGAACCGGTGGTTAAAAATGGACAAATCGTTCACGGCCATGTGATGAATGTAACTTTAAGTTGCGATCACCGTGTGGTCGATGGTGCTACCGGTGCCGCCTTCCTCCAAACACTGAAAGGACTGCTCGAAGAACCCCTTCGCATGCTCCTCTAACCCATACCGCATTATAACTTTATCATTTAATTATAGTCCCTGCGTGAAGCAGGGACATTTTTTTATGGATATTGTTGAAGAAATCCTTCTCATGAAGCGGTTAATAATTACTGCATTTGCAGGTTCCTCTTTTCTATGGGGATACGGACAGGGCCTGGTGGTAAACGGAAATTTTGAGGACAGGAATACCTGTGTCGAATTTTTATCCGGTTGCGCTCCTGAAGCATGGTTCAGGTTCCCGTACGTGAAATTACAGCCTTCCAACAATGCTCGGATAGCCGAAGGCATGCACCATGAAAGTCTGGTAATGGAACATAGGACGAAGGGTATTCCGGGCAGAACATTTTTGTATACCAGATTGGTTTGCCCAACAGAGCCCGGCAAAACCTATCGATTCAAAGTATCTGTTTTTACGAATGGGCACGCATACAATCACCTGGATCTGGTGTTGAGTAAATTTGAACCACAAAGAAATATCTCCTACATACTTGCGGGAAAATCTACATCCTATCGTTTAACATTGACTCGGCCCAGTCCTTACGTGAATGATTGGAGAGAGGCTTCGGTTGTATTCAAAGCTACCGGAGAGGAACGCTACCTTTTGTTGGGGAACATTGCACAGGAGTCCATGCCCTTTACCAGAAATTATCGCTATGATGATCCGCTGATTATCTATGATATAGATAGTGTTTCTTTGATGCCTTCAGATGGGAAATGGGTTCCCTGTGCAGCGCTGTCTGAGGAAAAAAAATTATTGTACCTGAACAATTACCGGCATACTGATTTCAATTATCTCGATGATGAACCGCTGTATGTGCCCGAAACTCAAACTGCCGTTGTTCCTCCAACAAGGGATCTTCATCTGCCCCCACCTACCCAAGCCATCAACGATACCCTTCTAATACCCGATGTGTTGTTTGATTTCGATAAGGGAACACTGAATAAGCAATTGTTGTATCGGATGGATGACATCCTGCAAAAGATTAAAAAGAAAAAATTTCGTACCATCGATGTGGTCGGACATACAGATGATCGGGGTTCCATTACTTATAATGAGCAGTTATCAGAATTGCGCGCCCGGTCAGTAGCAGACTATCTGATCAATCGTTTACCAATCGCTTCAGAACTGGTAACCATTAGACGTATGGCGGCCAGCACACCTATAGCCCCGAATACCACGAATGAAGGCAGGCGCAGAAACAGAAGGGTTGAGATAATTTTAATACAGTAAAAACAATTTTACCAACTTTCCTCTTCACAACCGATGGGTGCTCCCGGTGGAATTTCTTTGTGAACCGGCATAGGCACCTCCTTCGGATGGTCTATGCGTTCAACCGCATAGGCATAATGATATCCCAGCTCCGGCATATTCTTTTTGCTTGTACAAAACTCTCTCAATTGTTTCAGGCGGCTATGACAGATTGATTTAACTGCATAACCGGATTGATCATTTTGGTACAGTGCCAGCAGCCAGGTGAGCACCATTTGTTGTGTTTGCAATTGCACTTGTTTTTCCAAACCTGATTTGAGTGGTTTCATCCAGGTGGCCTGAATGATTGCATCCAGCAGGTCGTCCCAGCCGGGGGTGTTCGCCATTGCTTTTTGTTGTACCAGGCGGTTGGCTCTTTCCGGGTGGAATAAAAAGGACAATTCAAAATCAGCCAATGCTTCTGCTGCTGCGAGCGGATCAAATGACATGCCTGTTCGTTTATTGAATAACTCTCCGGAATAAAATTGTGGCGGACGTGGAGGAATCATTTCAATGATGCGGTCGGGAAGTGTTAATACTTCCGGAGAAAGACAACGCAGTGCTGCACGGATGGCTTCCTGTTGAACTGCTGTTGGAAGAATGCCGGGTTTTTCCTGGTTATCACCTCTAACAGAATAACTGTAGTTCATACCACCAATTAATTTGCAGGTAGCTTCCAGTTGATAGCGATGGTAATTATAAACGGGCACCAATACTTCTTCCAACTGTGCCATAGGGGTTAACTGACGGATGGAGTTTTCTGAAAACTGGCGAAGTGCCTTGCTGCGAACAGCCAGCACCGATTCTAATTCTTTAGGTGCCTGTGTGCCATTGTCCCACAAATGAGCCCTCGGATGCATACCACCGGCTGCACGTGCATCGGCATCGGCAATAAATAATAAGCCCTTGTTGGTATTTTCTTCCAGCAATTGTTGAAGGGCTTGTGGCTCATTGGTTCCGGAAGGAAAATCTGAATAGCCAAAGCGGATAGCTTGTTTGTCCCAGGCGCCTATCTCGTTGGTGTAAACGGAAGAAAAATCGATATTGCCCGCCTGATCGAGTTGCACATTCGTATGGGGGTAATCCATAACGGAAGCCCTGTTGTTGAAGCTGGAGGCGTAATTGTGTTGTAACCCAAGTGTATGGCCGATTTCATGGGCTGATAATTGACGCAGTCTTTGGAGAGCTGCTTTTTTCATGGTTTCATTTACCGGCTGACCATTCACGAACGGAGATAGAAGTCCGGTAAATATCAAATAATCTTGTCTTACCCTCAACGAACCCAGCGTTACCTGTCCTTTAATGATTTCACCTGTTCTCGGATCAGTGATGCTCATG
>DAIMYK010000053.1:0-8987 GCA_036734525.1 Sediminibacterium sp.
ACCTTGTATGCAATATCAGGCATTTAAGAAATTAAATATACAAAACTTCCCCTAATGCCCACACAGGCAACAACCACTGCACCCAACCCATAAGCCAGATTCGAGGAGTCATAAAAATATAGAGAGCAGCAACCCAGGCTACCCATCAGGCAGAAGAATCGGAGGAACTGCCTTTTATTGCCCCTTGAGTCGGCTATAGAAGAAAGAATAGGTGATAGAATGGCTACAATGATGAAGGCAATCGCCAGAGTATAGTTGTATAGGGAGGTGTTGACATACTCTCTGCCAAAAAGTTCGACAGTATCTACTGGCGTATTTTCATCACCATCACCGGTGATGGCTTCATAGTAGGAGGGAAAGATGGTGGAGGTGATGACCAGGTTGTAAACACTGTTGGCCCAGTCGTACATTGCCCATCCATTGATTACTTTCTTAGATGCTGTTTCCATTTACTGAGTTTTCATTTACACAGGGCAGGAACAACGGCATGCTAGGGCGAGTGGCCAAGGCCATCACCAACCGGGGTTCTGCCCTTTAAATATAGTGAAATAAAATCAGTACGAGCAGCACAGAGCCTACCAGTACCCGGTACCAGCCGAAAAGCCTGAATCCGGCCCGTTGAAGAAACCCGATAAAAAATCGGATGGCCAACATAGCAACTACAAAGGCAACCAGATTCCCGATCAGCAGCAACTGGAGGTTATGACTGTCGGTGAGCAAAGAAGGATTGTCTTTCCAGGCCTTCAATAGTTTATATCCTGTGGCAGCTGCCATAGTGGGTACTGCAAGAAAAAATGAGAATTCTGCCGCCAGTTGCCGGGTCATTTGTTGTTGCATCCCACCGATGATGCTGGCAGCACTGCGACTGGTTCCCGGAATCATGGCAAGGCATTGCCAGATACCGGTCATGAATGCCCTTCGGTAACTGATGTCTGCTTCCTGTGTTATGGGATGTGTGCTGTTGAAAAACTTATCGATGAACAACAGAAAAAATCCACCCAGTAACATAGTGATGGCGACCGTCAATGGACTTTCCAACAAAGTGTCTATGTGTTTGGAAAATAAAAATCCCAATACCAGTGCAGGGATTACGCCGATCAATAATTTGAGATAAAAGTTCCAGCGGTTCAGCGGAAAAAATTTATTGCGATAGAGAACAATAACAGATAGGATGGCCCCCAATTGAATGCAGATCTCAAATAATTTGGTGAACTCATCCGACTCAATCCCCATCAATCTGCTGACAATGATCATGTGACCGGTAGAAGATATCGGCAGGAATTCTGTCACTCCTTCCACAATGGCTATCAGGATACATTCAAATAAACTCATGGCAATATTTTAGGAAGGAAAGTTAAGAAGGTTTGGTTCAGGTTAAAGGGATGTCAACAAAAAGGCACAAAAAAAGCGGTGAATTCACCGCCTGTAAATATGTGAACAGGATTATGCCTGTTTGGGTTTTTTGAAGATGGCGTAGATCTCTATCAGAATACCGGCGATGATCACGATAGGTGCCACTGTGATGCGTGTTTTGCTGTAAACCACGTTAGGGTCAAAATTCGTAGGGTCAGGGTTCTTTCCTCCCACCATCAGGAACATGCCGGCAGCGATGTCCACACCTCCTATCAGCATCCAGGTATAATTATCCCTGGTAAACAGGGGGGCGGGTTGTTCTGTCGTTTTGAGATTACTCATATAAGTTGTTTTACAAGACTACAAATGTAAATATTCCCCAACGATTTAGTACAGATCGTCGAGCTTCATTTTCAAATATTTCAGTACACTCCGGTGGGTGCTGTATACCGAAATCCCTACTCCCAGCAGGGTAAGGCCGCCAAAAAGCAAGAGATTGAGTTCTATGCTGCGGATGGCTTTGAGTTCCGGTACCCGGCTCTCGGCCCAGCCAATGATGATCAGCAACAAAACAATAGCTATCCCCGAACTGATGAGTCCGTTGATCAGTGCCCGGATATTCAATGGCCGTGCAATAAAGCTTCGGGTGGCCCCTACCATTTGCATGGTTTTGATGATGAAACGATTGCTGAACATCGCCAATCGAATGGTATTGTCTATACTGAAAATAACGATTACACAAAGCAGCACTGCGATTACCAAAAATATCAGCCCTATTTTTGATGCCCGCTCATTGAGGTTCGATACCAGGTTTTGGGGATATTGTATATCCGTGATCTGGTCCCCATATTGTTGCATCAATTGAGCTGAAATGGCCGAGAGGCTATCTGCATTTACATAATCTGCTTTGGCATAGAAGTCAATGCTTTCAGGCAATGGGTTGACATCGAGAATTTTTGCCCAATCCTCATTGTTCTCCCGGTTCCAGATCTGCTTTGCCGATTCTTTGTCCACATAAGTAACATTCTTCGAGTATGGCTGGCTGCTGATAAATGCCTGGATTTGACCGATGGTATCCTTATTCAGGGTTCTCAGGTATGCACTGATGCGAATATCTTCTTTGAAGGCATTGCCTACCGAGCGGATGTTGAGAAAGAACCAGCCCATGATTCCCATAATCAGCAGCACAAGGGCAACGCCGATGATGGAATAGATAAAATTGGGCTTACTTCTTTTAAGAGAGGAGGATCCGGTAGCGGGCATAAATCAATTCATTAGTGTTCAGGAAATTCAATCCCCGTACAAAGGGTTTATTCAGGTTGCAAATGTACATTTTGTGCTTGAAAGACGTACATTTGCTTCCACCCTAAACGTGCTGGGGATACTGTAATTTACGCCGGAGCCGGTTAATAAAATGTTAGTTTTTGCGACCATCCCCCTTGAGCGGGAAACAGTAAAAGCCGCAGGGTTAAATCAACCCTTACAACGATTGCAAAGCCGGTAGAATTATTGCATTATGGAATATCAGTTCAGGTCCATTGAAAAGAAATGGCAAGACCATTGGAAAGCCTCCGGTGCCTATCGGGTGAGTAATTCCAGTACGCGTCCCAAATATTATGTGTTGGATATGTTCCCCTATCCCAGTGGAGCCGGACTTCACGTTGGGCACCCCCTGGGGTACATTGCTTCCGACATATTCAGCCGCTATAAGCGATTGCAGGGATTCAATGTATTACATCCCATGGGGTATGATGCCTTCGGTCTGCCGGCAGAACAATACGCCCTCGAACACGGCATCCATCCTGCCAAAAGCACCGCCCAGAACATCACCACTTTCCGGGCACAGCTCGATAACATCGGATTTTGTTATGATTGGGAAAGGGAAGTGAGAACCAGTGACCCTTCTTATTATCGCTTTACCCAATGGATTTTTTTACAACTCTTCGGAAGTTTTTACAACAGAAAGATTGGTAAGGCAGAATCCATTGAGCTGCTGAAGCAGGCATTTGCATCAGAAGGTAATATCAACCATGTTTGTCCCGCCAACGAAAATTGTCGATTCAGTGCCGCCGAGTGGAACAGTTACCCGGAAAAGCAGCAAGAAGATATTTTGATGGATTACCGATTGGCCTATTGTGGCTGGGGAGAAGTGAACTGGTGTGAAGCCCTGGGAACCGTACTTGCCAATGATGAAGTGGTGAATGGTGTCAGTGAACGTGGCGGACATCCCGTTATAAAGAAGACCCTGCGCCAGTGGTACCTCCGCATCACAGAGTATGCCGATCGGTTGCTCGAAGGATTAGATACCATAGACTTTAGTGAAGCCATGCGCGAGATGCAAACCAACTGGATTGGTAAATCGTATGGCGCAGAAATAACTTTCTCGTTGGTAAACGGAGACAAGCAACTCGCAGAAACCCTCACTGTTTATACAACCCGCCCGGATACCATTTTTGGGGTGGACTTCATGGTAGTGGCACCGGAGCATCCCATCATCGATGCCCTGACATCTGAAGAGTGCAAGGCATCGGTAGAGGACTACCTCACTTATGTTAAGAGCCGCAGCGATCGTGAACGGCAGGCAGAGAAAAAAATCAGCGGTTGTTTCACAGGTGGCTATGCCTTACATCCCTTTACAGGAAAAAAGATTCCGGTATGGATTGCAGAGTATGTGTTGATGGGATATGGCACCGGCGCTATCATGGGTGTTCCTTGCGGGGATGACCGTGACCATCGCTTCGCACAACATTTTGCCATACCCATTACCAATATCATTGGAGCGGCTTATGATGGTGCTGTTGCCAATCCCACCAAAGATGCCTTGTTGGAAAACAGTGATTTTCTCAATGGCATGGTGATGCGGGAAGCCATGGCTGTTATGACGCAGCGAATAGAAGAGTTGGGCATCGGAAGGCGCAAGGTGAATTATAAAATGCGGGATGCTTCATTCAGTCGCCAGCGTTACTGGGGCGAGCCCTTCCCCATTCGATGGGACAATGGCATTGCACGAGCTTTGTCGGAAAAAGAACTTCCGCTCTTATTGCCGGAAGTGGAAAAATATGAGCCGGGTCCGGAAGGAGAGGGACCACTTGCCAATATACCCGAATGGGTAGGAGAGGAATTGGAGACGAATACCATGCCCGGATATGCCGGCAGTAGTTGGTATTTCCTGCGCTACATGGATCCGCACAATACACAGGAATTTTGTAGCCGCTCTGCCAGCGATTACTGGAACCAGGTCGATCTCTATATTGGCGGAACCGAACATGCGGTAGGACATTTATTGTACAGCAGGTTCTGGACCAAAGTTCTATTCGATCTCGGTCACATTGGATTTCAGGAACCCTTCCGAAAGTTACTGAACCAGGGCATGATTCAAGGCAGCAGCCGTTTCATGTATCGCCTGTTGTTGACGAGGGGAGACAAGAAAGATGAGCATTTCAGCAGCGATGTGATGGTATCTGCCGGATGGAAGCAAGGGTATGAAGCAGGCAATATTAGTGTACAGGATATATTGAAAGAAGTTGCTGCACTTCACCCTGATTTGGTGAATGAAGAGCAAATGAAGTTGACAGACGGCTTGATTTTTCAGGCCATCCATGTGGATGTGAATATAGTAGATGGATTGGAACTCGACCTCAGCCGCATTGTACAATGGCGCAACGGGGAATATGCCCATTCAATCTGGTTACTTGAACAGGGAAAATACATTTGCGGTGCGGAAGTAGAGAAGATGTCCAAATCGAAATTCAACACTGTCAATCCGGACCAGCTCGTTGAGAAGTATGGTGCAGATACCTTCCGCATGTATGAAATGTTTTTGGGACCGGTAGATCAGAGCAAGCCCTGGGATACCAAGGGCATTGAAGGGGTACATCGGTTTCTGAAGAAATTGTGGCGCTTGTTTGATGATGAGCAGAAGGGATGGATGGTTGCAGCTGCGGAACCGAATGCGGCAGAATGGAAGGTCTTGCACAAGGCCATCAAGAAGATTGCCGATGATACGGAGCGTTTCAGTTTTAATACGGCTGTCAGCACCTTTATGATTGCTGTGAATGAGTTAAATGATCTGCAGTGTCATAAGAAAGAGATACTGGAACCCTTCCTGATTTTATTGACGCCTTACGCACCGCATATCAGTGAAGAATTGTGGAGCCGGCTTGGACATACGGATTCTATTTTAGATGCAGCCTATCCGGCTTTCGAAGCAAAGTATGTGCAGGAGTCTGACAAGGAATATCCCATTAGTATCAATGGGAAGGTGCGCGCCAATTTATTGATCAGTCTTGATGCAACTGAGGAAGAAGTCAGAGAGATCGTGTTGCAGCAGGAGGTGATACAGAAGTGGATGGAAGGCAAGCCCCTCAAGAAATTCATTTTTGTCAAGGGCCGCATGATTAACCTCGTGGTTTGATTCGTTTCAAATTTACCTGAATGGAAAATAGGAGTGTTGTATTACCTCCGGTGTTCAACTGTTCATCGGTGATACCCTTGGAGAAAGGGGTCACGCGTTTGGTGCGCTGGGATCTGTCTGTTGAATGCAAGGAGTTGACGGAGGAAGTGTATGGAGACACGGATGTTTTTTGCCGGTTCATTGATCAGAAGCGCCAAACGATGGGTGCTGATTTTTGTTGGGGAGGATATGATGAGTTGCGGGATATATATGCGCGCAGTGCTGTTTTTGGAAAGGAGGGCGAACAGGAAGAGCCCAGACGTTTGCACCTGGGTATTGATGTTTGGGGTGTGCCGGGAACGCCGGTGCTGGCGGTTTATGAAGGGGTTGTTCACAGCAAGGCGATACACAATGAGTTAGGTAATTATGGTGCAGTGATTATTGTAAAACATCAGTATGCCGGGCAAGTTTTTCATACTTTGTATGGACACCTCAGTTGGGATAGTGTTCAGAAGATAGAGGTGGGCGAGAGGATAGCTGGCGGCAGCAAGATCGGTGCATTGGGTATTCCTGCTGAGAATGGTGGCTGGCCACCGCACCTGCATTTTCAATGTATAGTGGATATGGAGGGATATATGGGTGATTATCCCGGTGTCTGTAAGTTGAGCGAGCGAGATCGATATATCAATAATTGTCCCGACCCCTTGTTGATGTTGGGGTGGTGATTTATATTGCTATTTCTCAAGAATCCATAATAATTTTAAGCATAACAATCTTATCGGTCGAAAGAATATCCGATGTTAGAAATGCGGTATGATTCGTTCTAAGTTCTGTTCTAAAACGAGACTGTTCATAGCTTGAATTTCAATTTTTTAAGGTGTCGTTGTACTTCTCTTTCTATTTGATCAAAGTCGGGTAGGTCTTTTATTTGTTCGCTCAAAGAACTTTTCCATCTGGCTTTGTATAGTGGCAATCGTTCATCCAGTTTTCTCAAAAAATTGGTATGGATTAAGCTTTTGCTTTTACATTTTGCTTCAAATTCACATAGATACAAATCTACATCCATTTCATGCACCTCGAGCAAATACCAGATGTCATAAAAGTCTCGTGCTTGCATTCGCTGCATAACTGAACGCATTTTTTCAATCAATACTTCTTCTAGTGGATAACATAAAAGTTGATGTTTTTCTAAATCAGAATAGCCAATAAACACATCATTCATAACTGGATTAAAAACGAGTTGTTCATTTCGTGAGATATCAACCTTTACTTTTTTGTTTGCTTGTCCGCCGAGTGGACCAATGTAACTAATGTGAAAATGTATGCCGCCGGGTTCATGCTCTTTGTTATCAATTATTTCAAGCGGAATATTCGCTGCATCTTTTATGAATTCAAATGCTTCTTTAAACTGCGCAAAAATTTGCTCGTGATTGATTTCTCTATTCAGCAAAGTAAAATCTAGGTCTTCTGAGAAACGATAAGCTTCAAAGTAGACCTTCTTTAATACTGTTCCACCCTTGAAAACTATTGTCTTTGAAAGAGTTTCATGTTTTGAAATGCCAAATAGAAGCCATGAAAGAATATAATCCTTTTCAATTTGCTGGTCTCGCACCGCAACGGCATTTGCTTTTTGTTGTATTTCTCCAGGTTTAATCATGTATGGATAGCAGATTTGATGGTTTCTACATCCAGATTTTGTTGAATTCTCCAGCGACTTATTCGTCTTCCCGTTTTTGGCAATTCTGTATCAAGTAACACATAAGATGCAGTTTTCATTTGTTGTAAATCATGAATAATTTGAGTGTTGATGTTTAATGTTTCTAAAAGAAAGCCCAAACGTTTTATGACTGCTTGCGAATCAAATATTTTAGCGTATTCGAGAAGAGTATCGTACTTGATTTTGTCCTTTGAAGTGTAGAGTGCCTTTGCTACTTCAACAATTCCGCCAGCATAATCGGGTTTGAATAAGCAGTCAATAAAAGTTTTTTCTAGGTCTGAACACCTAACTTTATTAAAATTGTCAATCCAAATTTTCTTTGAACCGAAAAAATGTTTCTCGTTGTGATAGATGAATTGAAAAGGAACATTTTTGATTTTGATTTCTGAAGGTCTTATTTGTTTTGAAACAACGATTTGTTCTTTTAGTGATGGTTGTGTGATGAGATTATGTATCTGTAAGGCTGAGTAATAACCTATATAATGTTCGGCGCCATGCACCAAATACTCTGCAATCAAATGCCATTGAGGCATAAAGGCTTCCGCATTTTGTTCATAGGGTATGATGTAATAAACACCTTCTTTCAATCGCATCAATAACCCTCTCCTTGTCATGTCGCTTAGCAATTCTCTGACAGCACTTGGTTTAGAATAAGGCAGGGCCTTGTGTGCTAAAGAATAGTCAAAGCAATTCCTATTGTTGCCATGCATATAGGCTAGTAACTCGTTCGAACGTGTAGATATATATTTATTTAACATAGCATTAATGTCAGGATAAAACTGACTACAATGATATGAAAACTAATTTATTTTATTGTCATAATCCTTCATAAATAAATCCTCGATAGTAAAAATGTCAGCAAAAAACTGACAAAAATGATATAAAACATCAATTTGATTGAAAATTTAGAAGAAATAGTTTTGAGTTTCGCTGTAGGGTAGGTCACGATCATTAGCTCGCCTTTTCTTGCTCACAGAAAGCGAGTAAGGAGATAGCATGCGCCGATTGTACTTTTTAAAGTTTGACCCGATGTTATTGTTGTCTGTTCAGGTAGGGACTATTTTCATCGTCAAACATTAACTCATTATCAAATACCACTCTTTTGAATGTCCAGCTTCCTCCTGATTTTTCAAAGAGAAGCACTTTTGATTCAGGTCTATAATTCATATGACGCACATAGGTGAGTAAGCAACTAGTATGGTCATTAAAAAAATACGGGACTGTTTTCTCAATAGATTGATCAATAATGTTATGTGCCTTTATGAAACCATTATGACGCTTGAGTCTTAGATCAGAAAGTATTTTATCCTGATGAGTAACTATTGGAACTGGTTTATCAATAGTCGCAGTTTTTTGCGAGTCTTGAAGTGCTTTGATATATTCTTTTTCAATAGTTAAGACCAATGAATACGCAGCATAAAATGAGTCTATTTCGAATAGTTGATTTGTAGGGAACCATTCGTTGTAATTTTCCCTTATTTCTGTTGACCGCAAATGTTCTATGTATTTTTTTGTGTTGCTTCT
>DAIMYK010000054.1:0-8813 GCA_036734525.1 Sediminibacterium sp.
GCAGGGTTGTATTGGGGAAGATTCGGTAATAGGATTCAGGTGTTGGGGACTTATTGCATAGATGTTATCAAAAAATACAAGTCGGGTTCCGTGGTGTAAACAGGCAGTGGTTACATTTTTCATCACCAGGGGCCAGTATTCCCTCCAGATTTTGGTGGAATAAGGAAGTCCGATGGTCAGGTAAGCTACTTCTGTATCTTTCAGCGCATCAATTACATCTTGTTGTATAGTAAGATCTGCTTTGAACCATGATTGTCCATTGTTGGTAAGAAGGGGCTGCCTGCTAACCAGTCGTACCGGTTTATTCAGATTGCCAAGAGCTGCAGCAAGTGATTTTCCAACAGGTCCGCCCGCTCCGAGAATGGTGTGTAACATTCGTAAGAATTAAATAGTCATTATGTTTGGTTGTTAATGCCCCCCAGCCATTCTTTAAACGACCCTACTTTTTCTCTGCTTACAATTGTATCGGTCATCGCCTGCCATTTTAATTCCAGTTGTAGTCGATTGCCGGCCCAGGCATGTACCTTAACAATTGAGTCTATGTGTACAATGAGACTTCTGTTGATGCGAAAAAAATAGCGAGGGTCTAATCCGGGTTCCAGTATACTTAAGTTGTCATCGAGGATATATTTGTTGTGTTGCTGATCAACTGCGTAGGAAAATTTTCCTTCCGCAAAAAAATAGGCAATTTGTTCAGTTTTTAAATAACTGAATTGTTGTCCACGTTTGATCATGATTCTTTCTTTGCGAACAGGAGTACTCATCTGATTCAACAACTGCAGCATTTGTTCCTGCAGGTTGCCGGAATGGTGGTTGTTTTGCCTGTCAAATTTTTCCAATGCATTTTTCAGTTCCGCTTCATCGATGGGCTTCAATAAATAGTCAATGCTATTCACCTTGAAAGCCTGTATGGCATACTGATCATAAGCGGTAGTGAAAATAACGGGAGTAGTTACCCGTACCCGTTTAAAGATTTCAAAGCTTAGTCCGTCAGCCAGGTGTATATCCATAAAAATCAACTGATCGGAATTGTTTTGTTGTAAATAATTCACTGATTCCTTAATACTATCTGCCTGATAAGTGATCTGAACATCGGGTCTTAGTTGGGTGAGCATTTTTTTTAGCCGGGTTGCTGCCGGTATCTCATCCTCGATTATAACTACACGGATCATGTTAAATAAGTGGCAATACTACGGTAAAGAAATGGGGTGTTTCCGCAACAGAAATAGCTCGTTTAGTGATTAGTCCATATCTGTTGCGAATGTTTTTGAGACCGATACCTGTTGAGTTTTCAACCTGTTGTTTTTTCTGCAGGTTGTTTTCAATAATGAGTTCATCATTGATCGCCTTCACACTAATGTGCAGCGGCTGTTCTTTAGAGACGATGTTATGTTTTAATGCATTTTCTACCAGCAATTGAAGAGCAAAAGGCACGACCTCTTTTTGACGCATTGATTCAGGTACATCTATGCTCAAATTAAAATTATTGCCAAAGCGTGTTTTCAATAAGAAGGCATAGGCCTCTAATATTTTTAATTCTTCCGCTAGTGGGATGCATTTATCTTCTTTCACTTCCAGTATATACCTGTACACTTTTGATAGTTGCTCTACGAATTGTACAGCCTTTTCACTGTCTTCCGGAATGATGGCACAAAGCGTATTCAGGTTATTGAAAAGAAAGTGTGGATTTACCTGTGTTCTTAAAGCGTTCAGTTCAGCGCGAAGTCCCTCTCTTTTCAACATTTCCCCTTCTGTAAGTGAATTGCGTAATTGTTCAACGAAATAAATCACCTCATAAATGGCAGTAATAGCTATGGTAGTAAAAAGGGAAGAGTTGATACTGGCAATGAGCACATCAGTTTTGCTCATGCCTGTGCGATAGATCTGACTAAATTCTTCCAGAAGATATCCAACACCGACACCCGCTAACAAAGTGTAGATAAGCATCAACAGAGACTGAATCAACAACCTTTTCTTCAGTTGTGACATCAAAGGATACCTGTTTCTCGACCAGATCATGATGCCCCTGTTACCAATCCAGATGATGGCGGAAATGATGAAAGTATTTAAAATTAGAGGGACTGAAAAGTAAGGAGCATGGGTAAAACGAACCCCAAAGAAAACAAAGGGAATCAGCAAAGAAAGAATAGGCAGAGAGACAACGATCGCCCAATGGTCATTCCAGCAGATGCGGTCTTTTTCCAATGTTGATTGTTGCTCCATGTATTGCTTCTTTGCTGATTGAAATTACAAATAATTCTACTTGTTCCTGAGGCAGTTATCAGAATGTGATTTGATAATTAAAATTCGGGAAAAAGCCAATCTGGTTGATTTCGCTGATTCTACCGTTGGAAGGATTCAGGCTTCTGATAAAGATATTTTTCCTGTTGGTGAGGTTTTGAAAATCAATGAACCATTTTTGTGTTGTTTTCTTGCCATTCCGCGTAAAGGAAAACTTCAGGTCCCAACGCAGATAGGTATCGTTTTGGCGGCTGAAGGCTTCATTTTCTTTGAAAACTACAAATCCACTGGCCTGTGATGCTGCCACATCGAAGGGGGTGTAGCGTTGTCCGCCTGCTACCGTAAAGCGGGTATCGATGCCAAAAGAATTGGTGGCGGAGAGTTTGAATTCTTTACCTCCCAGAAAGTTACCGATGTATCCGCTGTTGAAAGCTGTATTCCTCCACACGCCATCACTGCCCTGGTATTCTGAGCGAAAGATTGACCCTGTGAACAGATAATAGAAGCCCTTGTTCAGGAAACGTTCAACTGTAATTTCCCATCCCATATTTCTCCCCTGACCATTGTTGACCAGATTGGTTTTGTCTGCAAAGTTGAAGCCCGCACCTTCGTTCAGCATGCTGAAAGAACTGAGTGTTTTTTCCACTGCCGCATTGTAAATGTATTGTGCATAGAATTCTGTTTTGATGCGCATGTGCTGGGTAATGTTCCAGTCATATCCTGCAACAGCATGCCAGCTTTTTACGAAGTCCAGTTCCCGGTTAGTAAGAACGTTTGGATTAGGCGAAAAGTAATTGCGATAGAAATAAACCTGCAAGGGTTGTGTCTGACTATGTAACCCTATTCCCAGATTGAGTGATTGATTTCTTTTGAACTGATATTTCAGATTCCACCGGGGTTCAATGCTGGTGCTGTTGTTAAGACTGAAGAGTTGACCGTAGATGCCCAGGTTGGTAGAGAGTTCGTTGTTGAAGCGATGTCCCCAATTCATGAATACGCGGTGCAGTGCTGCATTGTTTTTTGCATTGGTCAGGTAACGAAGGATCGAATCTCCATTAGGAACTGTTTGTTGCTGCAGGTTCAGTGCATTGAAGTCAGATAAAAATCCCGCAGTCAGTTGATTTTTTGCAGAGAACTTTTTGTTGAAGAGGTAACCCGCAGAGATTTTGGTTTGGCGGTTATCGACATCGAATACAGTTTGATTGGGTTTTGGTGTGGGTATCACTTCCTCCTTGTAGGTACTTTTGAACCCGGAAACTGCCAGGGTGAGTTTGCCATAAGTGGTTGGATTAAAATAATAAGTATGGCTCATACCCAATACGCCGGTCAATGATTTTGATTTACTGGTGCGTGCTTTGCCATCATTGGTGGTGTAGAGATTATCACCTGTAGAGTCTGCCGGGAAAGTGATGTGACTTTCACCACCGATACCAAACCAGTCGAATGTACCGTGCTTTTTGGTCACCAGGTGCATCTTGAAAGTCAGATCCTGATAGTAAGGTGTGGCAGCACCGGTACCAACATTCAATCCAACTGCCTGAATAGCTGCTACCAGTGAGTAGCGGTAGTCAACCAGGTAAGATGATTTCTTGTCTTTTTTCAGCGGACCTTCCGCACCAAATTCAAATCCATTGAAACCCATCTGGCCGAGGAATTCATTTTTTTCGGCATTACCATTGCGCATGCGCAAATCGAATACGCCTGCGATGGCGTTACCATATTGAGCAGGAAAGGCACTCGTAACAAAATCAGAATTTTTCAGGGTATTGGTATTCAGCATGGTTACAGGACCGCCGGTGGATCCCGCAGTACTGTAGTGATTGGGATTGGGTATGTCAATACCATCCATGCGCCAAAGAACACCTGAGGGAGAGTTGCCTCGAATAACTATATCATTGCGGGCATCGTTGGGTCCGCTTACGCCGGCGAAGTTTTGTGCCATTCTGCTCGGGTCATTGCGGGTACCTGAATATCGAACTGCCTCATCCATGCTCAGTTGGCGGGAGCTTACAACAATGCTTTCATTCAATGCCTTAAATTTAGATTTGCCGGAAGCTACCACTACTTCTTTCAATTGCTTCACCGATTCGCGGATTTTGATTTCGAGTACCACTTCTTTGGAAGAAGTTACTTCAATATTATTCAGCAGGGCATCTTCATAGCCTATGCGGGTGATGCGCAAACGGTGTCTGCCTACAGGAACGCCTGTAATGTAAAAGCTTCCCGAGGAGGAAGAGAGTACGAGCGGTTGACCATTTCCGGTCTCCAGCCGGATACTTACGCCCGAAAGGGGCTGGAGTGACTGTTCGTCGAAGATGGTCCCCCGGATAGTCTGTACCAGCGAATTGCTTTGGGCAAAGGTGCTTGCTGCAACCACAAAAAGAAGGCAGGTGATGATGATTTTTTTCATGGGAAATAAATTCTATTGTTTTGAAATGATGACACAATGCTCCCGATTTCAACTTGATTAGTTGGGTGGGAAGGGAGTGAATTGTTATTTGAGTAGAGTGAATCGTTGTAAGCCGGGAACTCATGGTCCGGTTTAGGTTGACAATAGGTACTTATTAGCGGGAAAAAAGTATCTTTGCATATATTTTTAATTTGAAGTAAAATGATACCCGCCAAATCTTACGCTGCTTATAGCCAGTCAACACCTCTCGCACCTTATGCATTCGATCGCAGAAACCTTCGTCCTGATGATGTACACATCAAAATCCATTATTGCGGTGTATGTCACAGCGACCTGCACCAGGTAAGAGATGAGTGGGGTGGTGCTAAGTACCCGATGGTACCGGGACATGAGATCGTTGGTGAAGTGGTAGCAGTGGGAGCTGCAGTGAAAAAATTTGCTCCGGGCAATAGGGTAGGTGTCGGCGTTATGGTGGACTCTTGCTGTAGTTGTCCGAGTTGCAACCGAGAAATGGAACAATATTGTGATGAAGGCATGACGGGCACCTATAACAGCTATGAGCGCGATGGGGTAGGTATCACACAGGGAGGGTATTCTTCTGATATTGTCGTTAAGGAAAGATTTGTGGTGGGTATTGCTCAAAATTTGGATATGGCTGCTGTTGCGCCCCTGCTCTGTGCGGGCATTACTACTTATTCACCTTTGCGATATGCAGGTGTTAAACCCGGTATGCGTGTAGGCGTGATAGGTTTGGGCGGACTGGGACACATGGGTGTTAAGTTTGCTGCCTCTTTTGGTGCAGAAGTTACCGTAATCAGTACTTCACCTGCTAAAGAAGCAGATGCACAGAGATTGGGGGCTCACCGGTTTTTATTGAGCTCCAATAAAGAGGACGTTAAGAAGCATGCAGGCTATTTTGATGTGTTGCTCGATACCATTTCAGCCAACCACGATTATACTGATTTCGTTCGGATGCTTACGCTGGAAGGAAAGTTGTTGGTAGTAGGTTTGCCAATCGAAGCTCCCAGAATTGCACCCGGTGCGTTGATCTCTAAGCGAAGAAGCATTATCGGGTCTATGATCGGTGGCATGAAGGAAACCCAGGAGATGCTGGATTATTGTGCTGAAAAAAATATTGTATCAGATGTAGAAGTGATTCCCATCCAGTACATTAATGATGCTTATGAGCGCATGTTGCGCTCAGATGTTAAGTACAGGTTTGTGATTGACCTGTCTACTTTATAGGCAATACCTAAACAAGTAAAAAGGGTACGCCAGAGGCGTACCCTTTTTTTATTAAAAAAAATAATTTCTTAATATACTACTTTCTTGGATAGCATATCTCCATTGTTATTGAATGTTACAGCGTAACGGGTATTGTTGGCATTGATCAAGACCAGGGTTCCCATAGATGAATTGTTGACTGTCATCAAGTCTGCTTTGTTGAACACATAGTTAGGAAATACATTCGATAATCTGTTCAGCACATTGGAAGAAAGATTTGATTTTTCCATGTCTTCCATTTGACAACTGTTACCACATAGAGCCAGGTGTTTCTGAGGCTCCAGGTTTGCATTAAAAACATGGGCATAACCACCATTGTTTTTGGTCATTACCAGATAGGCGTCTTCTTTGGTTTTGAAGGCTTTCAGTAGCGAATCTTCCGGGAAGTTGGCAGACAAATAATTGGTGATATCGGCAGGAAGAAGATACAGATCGATCTGATCTCTGTTAGTTCCATCTCTTTCTTCAAATAAACCGCCCATGTGCCAGCCATCGTTGTCGAGGTCGGCCCATTCTCTTTGCTCCAGTACTTTTTTAAAGTTTCCATCCATGCTGAATTCAAGCGCAACAGGTTTGTTATTGAAGCGAATAATGGAAATATAAGCTTACAGGTTGCTCTCCTGATCGGATACAGTGTAAGCATTTAGTTGATCGAAGTTCTCGTAGTTTTCTGTTTGGTAATCCTGTATCGACATCGGTAATGCGCTCGGGGGAAGTGCATCACGTAACAGATCTCTTTCACATGGATAGATGATGTAAACAGAATCGGCCGGGTAATTGCCAAATCCATTCAGCGAAACACCCATGGGCATAAATGCCGGGACGCTGTTGGAAATGCTTATAGGGTTCGGGTTGACAGCGGTTCCTGAAAAATCTTTCTTACAGGAACTGAATACTACTAATGATGCCAGGATGGCGAAGCTGCTTTGGCGCAGCTTGTTGATGTTGTTTTTCATGATTTTGATGATTGGATTTTAAAAAAAAGATATTGGTTCAATAAATAGAATGAAGCCTGCTATTTGGCAGCAGGGCATAATGAAAACATTTATGGGGGATAGGGAATAGTCCTTTTGGACAGTTGAGGAAAACTGTACATGGATAATTGGATTTTAAGTTAGGGCACTAGTATTCTGTTGAATCAGGTGCACTATATAATAGATACCGAAAAGGGCTCTGTGTTATCAAAAAAATGTTAAATAGAAAGACGATTTTTACTAAAAAGGCTTAACAAGATATAAGGAGGTGCTAAGGCTTGAATAAAAGAGATGAAAATGGGTAATGTGTCGTGGGTTTAAAAAATAGGCCCGCCGAAGCGAGCCCATTTTTACACCTCACCATGAAACAATCAGTGTAGTACCTTCTTTGCCAGGAACTTACCGGTGGCATCGAAAGCAATAGCATAGCGGGTATTGTTGGCATTGATCAATACCAGGTAACCCAATACCGTTCCATTCGATTTGAGTACATCTGCTTTATTAAAAACATAGTTCGGGAAACTGCTCGATAAAAAATTCAGTACATCAGCAGGAAGAGCTGACTGGGCAATGTTCACCAGTTCACAGTCTTTCGCAGGAAGTACGATTCGCTTTTCAAATCCATTATTTTTATTGAACAGCGTTGCGAATGCTCCATTGTTTTTAGAGATCACCAGGAAAGCACCTTCTTTGGTTTTGAAAGCTTTCACCAGCGTATCTCCGGGATAATTAGAGGCCATGTATGAGCGAATGGCTTCCGGCAGATTGCTCAACGCAATGGTATCCTTGCATTTTCCGTCTCTGTCTTCGAAGAGTCCACCCAAATGCCAGCCATTCCCGTTCAGGTCACCTTTTTCTCTTTGTTCCAGTACCTTCTTGAAAGAGCCATCTGCTTTGAATTCAAGCGCTACAGGTTTGTCGTTGAAGCGGATGATGGCGATGTATGCCTTCACATTACCTAAGGAGTCTTTAACCACAAAGGCCTTCAAGGGAGTGAAACCGGCATATGTGTTGTTCAGATAGGATTGAACTGCGGCGGGTAAGGACGAGAAAGCGAGTGAGTCACGCTTTTGACCTTTATCACACTGGTGTAAAACATAGACAGAATCTGAGCTAGAACCACTGGAGGAAGAGGATCCGTTCAGTGCTACCGCTATGGCACCTGAAGAGTTGCTATTGGCGGATGAATTGCTGTTGGGGTTGGTTATGGCTCCTGCGAATTCTTTTTGACAGGAACTGAATGTGATGATAGTTGCCAGTAGGGCAATACTATAGTGAATCATGTTGTTAAGTTGCTTTTGCATGAGTTGAAATTTTAAAAATGAATAAATGATTGTTGGGTGTTGGAAAGCCTAACAATCTGATTTCAACTGACAATACAAAATATACAATGCACAACTCCGGAATGGCTTGCTGGACAGTGACCGGCCCCATGAAGTTTGATCAGAGAAAAAAATAGTGGAAAGGGAATGGGGGGTGGCGGGTATTCCTTTGTCATCCTGTGTTGTTGCCGGTGAACCCTCAGGACAATTAGGTAAAGGGATCAATGTGTGGTTGGAAGTTGAGGCTTCAGCTGCCTCAACTATTGCCGGAGTGTGTATGCTGAATTTTTTCTGTTCAACAATCACTGCCCTCTGTTGCTTCTTGCCAACGGGCACAAGCACCAAGAGTAATTGTATGAATCCGAGCAATGATGACATGTAATATGATTTGTTGAACCTGCTTTAGCGGGTGACACTATATATATAGATACCGGAAATCTGCCTTTGTTATCAATAAAATGTTAACAATGAAGAAGTTAAGTAGTGAGAATGAACCGATGGAGTAAGTAATCCTATTCCTACGTAATTATTTAATAGTCCTTTATAAGTTTATTTTAATAGTTATATGTATTCGTTTGGTTG
>DAIMYK010000055.1:0-8790 GCA_036734525.1 Sediminibacterium sp.
TGATAGTAGTAAAGTGCAGAGCAGTCTTTAAAAGATAAGTACTGCCGATAAAAAGAAGGAGAAGAATATGAGTCAGATTGTACATCACAATGAACCGGTAACTGAAAATTTTCGCGATAGGATTGCCACGGTCAACGAAAAGGGAAAACGAAACTGGATTTATGCCTATCAGCCCTCCGGTAAGTTTTACCACATAAGGACCCTGTTAAGTATTGTCTATTTTGTGGTGTTTTTCGGACTACCCTTTGTTGAGGTGAATGGGCGTCCGCTGTTTCAATTCAATATTCCCGAAGCGAAGTTCATTTTGTTCGGAAAGATTTTCTGGCCACAGGATTTTTTCATCTTCGGGGTTACGATGATCACGTTTATTTTTTTCATCATTTTGTTTACTGCTGCCTTTGGCAGATTGTTCTGTGGCTGGGCTTGTCCGCAGACGAATTTCATGGAAATGATGTTTCGCAAAGTGGAATATTGGATTTTGGGCGATGCGCCGGCGCAAAGACAATTGGCCAAAGCGCCCTGGACCTCCGGAAAGATTTTGAAAGTATCTGCCAAGCACCTGGCATTTTTTCTGTTGGCCTTTATCATTGCCAATTTTTTCCTCTCCTATATCATAGGAATGAAGGCGCTTGTAAAAATTATTACTGAGCCCGTGCAGCAGCATGTGGTGGGCTTCATGGCTCTTTGTTTGTTTAGTCTTGTTTTTTATGCTGTCTATGCTTATTTCCGCGAGCAGGCATGTACGGTGGTTTGTCCATACGGCAGACTGCAGAGTGTTTTGCTGGATAAGAATTCAATGATCGTAGCATATGACTATAAGCGGGGAGAGCCCAGAGGGCATCAGCACAAAGGCGTAGAATCCAATTTAGGGGATTGTATCGATTGTCATCAATGTGTGAAGGTTTGTCCCACAGGTATTGATATCCGCAATGGTGTTCAAATGGAATGTGTTGGCTGTACAGCATGTATTGATGCCTGTGATCATATCATGGAGCAAATGAAAAAACCCAAGGGACTAATAAGATATGCGTCAGAGAATGCCATTGCTCATGGCCAGCCACTACGGTATACAACCCGCATGAAATTTTATACCGGATTGTGTACACTGTTATTGGTCGTACTGGGATTTTTATTGTTTACCAGAAAAGACATTGATGTAACGGTGATAAGAACTGCAGGCATGCTTTATCAGGAAAGGGGTGCCGATAGTATCTCTAATCTTTACAATGTGAAGCTGATCAATAAAACGATGCAGGAGGAGAAGATCACTATTGGATTAGAAGGCACGCGAGGGCGTATCCAGATGATTGGAAAGCAGGAAGTAACAATACCTGCCGAGGGGCAGGCGGCTGCTTCTTTTTTTGTGGTGCTTCCGGTGGAAGAAATTCATCAACGCAAGACCTCGTTAACATTGAGTGTAGGGCATGGAAATAGTGTGATTGCAGAGCCGACCACCAGTTTTTTAGGACCGCTGTCGGAGGATCATGGAGATAAATAAATCACTACGTATATGAATTGGGGAAGAGCTTTACTACTTGTTTTTGTTTTGTTTGCCGGATTCATGGGATATCTGGTATATCGTGCTTCGGGGACTCATTTCGATCTGGTATCTAAAGAGTATTACCGCGATGAGTTGAATTACCAGGATAAGATCGATGGTATGCGACGTGCAGCTGCGATCAGCCAGGTGATCGTGAAGACAGAGGGAAATCGACAATTGGTGGTAGCATTGCCCGAAGAGCTAAAGGGAAAACAAATCAATGGTGAACTATGGTTGTATTGCAAGACCAATGCTGCACTTGATTTAAAACTTCCATTGAGGCCTGATACTGTTTTATTGCGCAGCTTTGATCTATCGAAACATCCTTCGGGAAAATATCTGGTTAAATTACACTGGGAGGCAGATCAATTGAAGTATGATGTAGAACAGGAAATAAACTTACCGTAATGTTACCCGCTTCGTTTCTATTAACGGCGTTACTGATGGGAACATTCAGTAGTCTGCATTGTGTTGGCATGTGCGGGCCCCTGGTGCTGAGTTCACCAATTTTCGGATTAACCGGCAGCAGCAAGTGGGTGGGATGGATTGGTTATCATGGGGGGCGATTGACCACTTATGTGCTGATAGGGGTTTTGTTGGGAGTGATGGGAAGAAGGATTTCTCTTGCCGGCTGGCAGCAGGGGTTTTCCATTGTTTTGGGGGTGATTTTGTTGTTGACGTTTTTTCTGGGGCGGTATAGGGTCAGTCTTGAGAAAATACCCCTGCTGCGCACCATGCAACAGGGTTTGTTTCGTTTCATCGCCCATTCCATGCGGCAACCCGGAATGGGTTCTGCCTGGGGAATGGGCATGGCCAATGGTCTTCTACCCTGTAGCATGGTGTACATGGCCGCCACAGGCGCCATGGCAGCCGGCAGTATTCAGGGTGGAATGTTGTTCATGGCCACCTTCGGTATCGCCACCACCCCCGCCCTGCTCTTGCTCACCGAGCTGGGTGTTCGAATTAGCTTTCGTATCAAAGGAATATTGGGGGTATTTACCCTTATAGTAGGGATACTTCTGATAATCAGAGGATTGAATTTGAACATCCCCTTCCTCAGCCCCTTCCTTCAAATGGGAACCGCCGGAACCGCTGTCGATTGCGGTGCCTGATTTAACAAATTATTGCTACCGATTTTGATGCGTTCGCATTCAAAAAAGTGTAACTTACAGTACACTTCTTTTGATTCTGCTGAAGTATTTCTCCAGCCCAATAGGAAGAGGTCATAAACGTTTTTCTCATAAGCAGTTAGTTTTGGTTGAGGTCCCGATTTCTATCGGGACCAATTTTTTTCTGCAAGAAAAATTGAATTGCCCCCCAATAACCGAGACAACATCCTATACTATCCGCAAGTACGTCGTTGATTTCAAATGCCCTACCCTGTTTCATTTCACGCTGAACGAATTCAATGATTATTCCATACACTATTCCCGTTATTGCAATTAACAGAAACCAATTTTGTCGCCGGTCATCAGACAATGCACTCTTGCGAAAGGGCCAGCAAAAAAGAAAACACCAGACAGCAAACAATGCAAGATGAACCAACTTGTCTGCATGGATTTTCGCTAACCAGGGAAAGGCAGGAACAGCAGATCCGGGCAAGGTAAAAAGCCAGAGCGTAAAACCCCACCAGATCAGTCCGGGAATAAAATGTTGAAATTGAATAGGGCGTGATTCTTTCATCTCGCGATGAATTATCCAACCATGGCAGCATATGCATCACTGCTCATCAGTTGTTCAACTGTCGCAGGGTCTGCTACTGTCATTTTGATCATCCAACCATCGCCATACGGGTCGGAATTCACCAATTCAGGTTGCTTTTCCAATAAAGGATTCACCGATACAATAGTTCCGGCCACCGGAAGAAAAAGATCACTCACTGTTTTCACCGCTTCAACGGTACCGAAAACCTCATCAGCCCCCAAGGATTTACCCACAGTGGAGATGTCAACATAAACGATGTCTCCTAATTGATGCTGGGCAAAATCGGTAATGCCAATGATGGCTTCCGATCCTTCCATACGGATCCATTCGTGTTCTTTGGTGTAGCGGAGTTCAGCGGGATAATTCATGGTAAGAAATTAATTGTCTGCAAATATTGTAAAAAAATCATTCGGTTGGCTTTGAAATTCAGGACATCTGTTCAAAGTACAGTAAAATATGGTCCCGGATAAAGTTTTCCTGTTCAGGCAGGGAAAGAGCCGGTAATTCCTTTAATTGGGTAAAATGAGGCCATCCATCCTCATCTTTCCCATCTTCCCGGTAGTAGCCACTGCTCTTTAAAATGCGACACATGGCCACATGCATGAGGTCCTGCTTTTGTTCTTTGCTGATAGACTCCCGGATGAACCCTGTTTCCTGGATGCCGATCAGGAAAAGAATGGTTTCCAGGTCAGGTTTTTTCCCAAAACGCTCTGTCAGTTCTCCCTCCAGTTTCCACCAACGCTGTTGTAAATCATCTTTAATGAAACTCATATCTCCGCAAAGGTAATAAAGGTTAAGCGCCCTTCTTCCCCCGGCAAAAGTTATCTTTGCGAAAAATTGCCTTTTTTATGTTACAGGTGAGTGTACTGCGAAATGATCCGGCCAATGCCAAAGCGCGGCTCTTGCTGAAAGGATTTAAGGAGACGGAATGGGTAGATACCATTCTGGAACTTGACGATCGTCGCAAGAAAGCACAACTCGATTTTGATCAAAACCAGGCTCGCCTGAACCAGTCATCGAAGCAGATCGGTATGCTCATGGGTTCGGGCCAAAAGGAGGAAGCTGAGCGACTAAAGACAGAAGTTGCTGAACTGAAGGCAACCCTCGACCCCCTGAAAGAACAATTGCAGCAATTGGAAAAACAGTTGCACGATGCACTGGTCATTTTACCCAATTTGCCCGCTCAACAAGTACCTGCAGGGAAATCTGCAGAGGACAATGAAGTAGTTCGAACCGGTGGTAAAGAACCAGCCTTGCCTGCAGATGCGAAGCCACATTGGGACCTTATTCAAAACTTTCGGTTGGTTGATATTGAGACAGGGGCGAAAATAACCGGCAGCGGAATCCCTCTCTATATTGGAAAAGGAGCAAAATTACAAAGGAGTCTGGTGCAGTATTTTCTCGATTTCAATACCGCAGCAGGATACACAGAATATCTTCCTCCGTTCATGGTCAATGAGAGTTCTGCTTTTGCTACCGGCCAGTTGCCCGATAAAGAAGGACAGATGTACTTCATGGAGGCAGATCAGTTTTACCTGATTCCTACAGCGGAAGTGCCTGTTACCAATGTGTACAGAGATACAATCGTTAAGGAAGAGGAGTTGCCGATTCGTATGACTGCCTACTCACCCTGTTTCAGAAGAGAGGCTGGCAGTTTTGGTAAAGATGTACGTGGTTTGAACAGGGTACATCAGTTTGAAAAGGTAGAAATTATTCAAATAGTTCAGCCGGAGAAGAGTTATACTGTGTTGGAGGAAATGGTTGCGCATGTGGAGAAGCTGATTCAATCACTGGAATTACCCTACAGAATACTGCGGCTTTGTGGTGGAGATATGGGTTTTGCCAGTGCACTTACTTATGATTTCGAAGTGTTTAGTGCAGCCCAACAACGATGGCTGGAAGTGAGCAGTGTGAGTAATTTTGAAAATTTTCAAACCAACCGGATGAAATGCCGGTACAAAGATGCGTCAGGAAAGATGCAGCTCACTCATTCCCTCAACGGAAGTGCTCTTGCATTGCCAAGAATTCTGGCTTGCTTGCTTGAAAATAATCAGTCAGCGGAAGGCATCAGCATTCCTGCTGCATTGCAACCCTATTTTGGCAGCGACAGGATCGGTCTATCCTAAAAATTTATTTATGCTAATAAAATGGCTCAAAAGAACAGGATATCTATTCCTTGTTCTGGTCCTGCTGCTCAATGTGATGGTAGCAAGTCATGCGTATTATCTGACTCATTTTTTTTCCGATGTCCCCCGACCTCCCAAAATGGAAGAGATGAGCGGGGTCGCCAAGACTAAGGCCATCTTATTGGGGATGCCTCTGCCGAAAAGTAAAGTAGTAGATAGTTTTCGGGTGCCACACCGCACTGTTTCCATTACCACAGATGATGGACTTGTTCTGGAAAGCTGGATTGCCCCTTCTGCACTTTCAGTTTCAAAAGGTACCATCTTGATGTTTCATGGTCATGGCAGCAGCAAAAGTGGTATTATTCGCGAGGCAACTGCCTTTCATGCCATGGGTTGGCAAGTGGTAATGACCGATTTCAGGGCACATGGTAACAGTGCCGGGGAAGCGTGTACCATTGGTGCCAATGAGTCGCTCGATGTGAAAGCTGTATATGATTATGCCCGCAAAGAATTAAAGGAGAAGAACCTCGTTATTTGGGGTATTTCCCTGGGAGCTGCTACTACCTTACATGCGATTGCCAACTACCCTGTTCGTCCAGAACGATTGATGCTGGAAATGCCATTCGCTACCTTGCATGATGCTGTGAAGGGAAGGATCCGGATGATGCAGTTACCTGCCGAGCCTCTCTCAACCCTGCTTACATTTTGGGGTGGAATTCAGCATGGTTTCTGGGCCTTTGGTTTGCAACCTGCGCAGGATGCCGGTGCAGTCAGTTGCCCGGTGCTTCTGCAATGGGGGTTCAATGACAAGCGTGTGACGGAAACTGAAACCAATACCCTCTTTGCCCAACTCGGTACGAATAAAAGGACTATGATGAAATACTATCAAAGTGGTCATGAAAGTTTGCTGAAGAAGGAGCCGGAAAAATGGCAGGCAGTGATCCATGAATTTTTGCGCTGAGTATTTCAACAAAAACACCCCCTAAAAAGGGGGCGTTAACCACAAGAGAGAAAAATATTTTACCAGCTGCTCAATCGAATACCGATGGTATATGGATACTGTTCCATGCGGGTATAATCTTTTTGCAATCGGTTCAGACTATATGAGCCATACAACCGAACAGGGCCTAATCCGATCTCACCAATAGCCGCCAAACGCCAGGGCTGCATGGCCAGATCGCCCTTGTATTTTTGCTTGCCTCGCTCGCTACTGATTTGCTTATTTCTACTAGCAACCAGATATCCTGCACTCACCCCCGCACTCAGAATGAGCCCGCGATTAGTGCTCGGACGCGTGTTGATATTGATCATGAGCGGGATGGTAATATACTGGGCAAAGAGTTTATTTTTTCTGAACCCTACAGAGTCGGTGAATGCCATCGGTTGTGGAGTCGGACGGAAGCTGATGCGACTGTCATACCTGAAGTTATACATCTCCCAACCCAAACCATATTTGAGGTTCAATATCTGTTTGCTGATGTTCAGTCGCTGCATGAAGATCCAGAGATTCACATTGCTAGATTTGCCGGTATTGAGGGAGGTACTTGTCTCACTGACTCCCGGGTCACCGGGACGCATGGTTGTCAGGTAGCTGCCGGCTCTTGCTTGGGTATAATCAGTCATATCACGGTAATTGGCAAAGCCTAAGTCCAGGATCCACCAATTGGTAGAAATATTTTTATTTTTTTTCTTGGGTGTTCTTTTTATGGAAATGACAGTATTTCCCCATCGATCAACTTCTTTCATAACTTTTTCCTGGGGCGTATTATTTGATGGTTCGCGGATAATAAGAAAACCCCCTACTTTCAAAGTATCTTTTACTGTATAGATGCTGTCTTTGTCATTTTGAGCGAATACCAACTGGCTCAAACTGAGCAGGCCGATGAGAAGAATTACTCTGTTCATATCAATTTCAAGTTAAATTTTATAAAGGTTGTTGTGTGGCGATGCTGCTATTGTCGCCGGTGTTGTTGCGTTGTGCCGGACTCCTGAGTATGGCTCCAAGTTTTCTCCAGACACCTCTTACTTTGCCCTCACGCATTTCTACTGAACCAACGGTGATGGTGGTTCGCTCACTTTCTGTATCCAGTTCACGATAAATCACTTGTTGAGCCAGAGGTTTTGTCGTCTGTCTATCATCTTCCGAAGATGCGGATGCAATAGCCCCAATATTGTCAATTGGCGGATTGGGTTTCGAAATGGCAGGTTCTGTTGTGTTGGGGGAATTGGAGGCTATAATGGGAGGCGTTGGCTGAGTTGGTGTCGGAGTTGGTGGAATACTTGGTGAATTCTCTATGACTGTTGGTGATGTGATCTTTTTATTTACATCTTCCCTTCTGGTTTCATTGGAAACAATTGAAGTGATTCCACCGGTAATCACCGGGTCATTGTCAGGCAAGCTACTGGATGGCCGTGTGGTAGTATTTTCGATGGTTGTTGGTTCTGCTACAGGTTTTGTTATTGGTCCTTTTGTTACAACTGATGTGGAGGCAGGGATAAGGTTGTTGCTCCTTTTTGTAATAGCTACCTGAAGAAGCAGCGCAACAATTGCTGCTGCTGCGGTAAAACGAACTACTCTTTGCATCCAAATAACTCTGGGTTGTTGAGTCGAACGCAACAATAAGTGTTTGTCCGGACAATCAACAGTCTGGGGAACTAATACAAATTGACGCAAGTGATTGACCAGTTGGCTGGCCGCTTCATTTCCGGCTATCAATTCTTCTGTGGCGATTTGCTCATTGGCAGTCAACTCACCATCTATCAATAGCCAGGCCTGTTCTTCTTCAAGTTGTGCCTGTTCTTTTCTGAACAACTGTTCTTTGCTCGGCATGGTGGTTGTATCGGCAGGTATTTTCAGTTGTTGCCAGATTTCCCACTCTCCCTTTAATTCGGGATGGCTGGCTACATATGCATGCAATGCTTTTAACTCCGAAGGAGAGAGGTCTCCGTCGGCGCAGCGCATGCAATACATATCGAAGTTTTCGTGGTTGATCATGACTATATTATTCGAATACCTGCTCGGTACTTACTAATAGGTTGCGTAATTTAAGTCGGGCCCGGTGCAGATACACTTTCACCTGGCTTTCATGCAGTCCGGTAATTTGTCCTATCTCTTCATAGCTGTATCCCTCATAATCTTTCAGTAAAACCAAGCTTCTTTGTACTTCATTTAAATGGGAAAGGGCAGTGTGTAATTGTTCTTGCAGCACCTTTTTTCCATAACCCGAATTCGTTCCCGCTTCCGGCAGCTCTTCTGCATAGGTAATCCTGTTACTTTTTCGGAGGTGGTCAATGAGGCTGTTGTAAGCTACTGTAAACAGCCAGGATTTTACTTTTACGGGATCGACTTTATCTCGGTTGATCCAAAGTTTTTCATAAGCTGTCTGAACAATATCTCTGGCATCTTCTGTATGGCGAATG
>DAIMYK010000056.1:0-8682 GCA_036734525.1 Sediminibacterium sp.
TGATAATATACCGACACCCCCTCACTGACCCAAAGCAGATTGGTTCTGTTTTCCTTATCGTAATCAAAAGGTCCCAGCTCCAATGGCCGAATCCTTTTGATATTGTAATGATGAAAATATTCGTGGGTCAAAAAAGTCATCATTCTGTTTTTCCCCACATTGGTATTCAATTCGTTGCCAGATAAACTGACAGCAGCACTATTGAAATGTTCTATTCCCCCCCTGCCCGGTCCGATGGCCAGAAAAGTATATTCGTTGTACGGGATATCTTTGAAAATAGCGGTGGCTGTCAGTATAATTTTTTTTAGATCGTCCATGAAGGATTGCTGATCAAAGCTTCCAACCTGATAGCCGATAAAATGATGTGGCTTCCCATTGATTGAAAAAGAGGGAAGTTTTTCAAGATTGCCCAGTAGCATCGGACAATCATACAACTGATCAAAATCCACTGCCCGATAAGTAAACTTATCAGTGGTAGGACTCAAGCCCGTTGCTATATCCTTCCATCCCGAAGGAAGTGAAATACCAACCGTTGCCGGCCGCTTTAGATCGTTGTCCACATACAGCAGCAAACTACTGAACAATAAAAATGCATGTAAACTATCCGCATAACTATTGGCTACAAACTTCCTGTTACACAAAACATCGTATTCAATGGTAATGGACTTATTCCTGGTAGAAATCAGCTCCCAGGCATTAGAAGCCTTTTGTACCCAATTGGCTGTCTTTCCATTTACACTTGCAGAAAAGTTGGTGATGTTTTTATCATAGTTCATCAATTGATAATAACCGGTGGTCCATTTAGGTAACTTGACCACCATCCTGTCTTTATCAGACTTAGGCAATTGCATAAAAACATGCACCCGATTTTTTTCTGCTTCAGGAAAGCTCAACTGATAATGAATAGTGCCTGCATCGTTCTGAGCACAAACCTCTGTCAAAAGAAACAGAAAAAGACTGAGAGAAAGCAATAATGATCTCATTGAATCAAGTTTCCTTTAAAGTTATACAAAAAAAGAAGCAATCGGCTGATTATCAGTATATCAGTCCTTCCGAATTTTTACATCCCAAATATTTAATCCCAAGATGAATGGGAAAAAAACAGTTGACTTGGTTGAAGAAATGGAATCAATACCGAGATTTTTCAAGATTCAATACAATTAATGTATATTGATGAATATTTATGCCGATGTAAAAATTTCAAGCCATGAAATACATTCTCCTTTTGCTTTTATCACTGATCAATTTCAACAACATGAGCACCGCACAAGAAAAACCCATCCATCAAAAATTTCTCATCCACGTCACTACCGGACAAGACAATCCTACCAAAGCTGCCCTCGCTTTTCTGGTAGCAAAAACCGCACTGGAGGAGGGACACCAGGTGAATCTTTTTTTGGCCGGTGATGCAGTATTGCTGCTGAAAGATGATGTACTGAATGCCGTGACCGGATTGGGAACAGGAAAACTCTCCGATCATTATAAAGTCATCGTAGAAAAAGGAGGCAAATTCTTTTTATCAGGCAATTCATCCAAGGCGAGGAACCTCACAGAAGAAGATCTGAAAGGCAAGCCCGCCAGTTTCGCATTACCGAATGTATTGGTGAAGTTGGCAGCTGAGTCAGACAAGGTAATTACTTACTAAAAAAGTGTTCGCTCTCTCATTGAGAGACACTTCACTTGCCCAATAAAAACCTTATTGGCACCTGCAGACGACTTCTCCAGGATCTTTCAGAATGATCCTGACCCGGCCAGTTGCGGCTCATCCATTGAGAAGGCGCATATCCTTTGTTGTTCATGATGCTGTCAACCTGCTTTTGAAGTGAGGCATACATAGCATCGAGCGTTTCGGTACCATGATCAAAATAAATGCGGTGCTTGCCCGGAGCAGGAAGGGTGTTTTTCAGATACGCAAAAAATGCGCCGGGTACCGGGTTATTGTCCATCGAGAACAGTCCGGGCCAATGTGTAGATAAGCAGGCAGCACCACCGAATACTTCAGGATATTCGCACAATGCATACAAAGAAATCAATGCGCCCATGCTGCTTCCCATCAGGAATGTATGTTCCCTGTCTTTTCGGGGTGAATAGGCGCTATCAATGAAAGGCTTTAACTCGCTTACCAAAAACTTCAGGTACTGGTCCGAACATATCGATATTCCATTAAAAATAGATTGTCCACCCATCCGATAACCACTGTATATCTTTTCCCGATCAGCATCTGACAATGACTCAAAAGGTTTTTGGGGGAAATATTCCGCATGCCTGCTTTTTTCTCCATTCCAAATGCCTACCACAATACAATCCTGTATTTTACCTGCCTGCACCAGTCCGGTAATTGTTTCATCCACCCCCCACTCCTGTTTATTCCAGGTAATCGTGCTATCAAACAACATCTGTCCGTCTTGCATGTACAAAACAGCATACCGTTTCTTCGGTGTATAAGAAGCCGGCAGCCAAACATCAACATTGCGGGCAGCTACGTAAGCAGATGAAAATTTCTCATGTCGAACGACACGACCGCCGGAGGGGTGGGGTAGCTGGGCATGCAAAGATCCCAATGACAGTATTCCTAACAACAAGACTGTCTTTCGAAAGAGTGTATTCATGAAAATGAAGATAATTCAAGCTACAGCAGCACACAAAACTATTTTTTAATAGGAACACTCAACAGTCCTCACCAATCAATGTCGTCCCTATTGAATAATTTGATAATTTTAAACCAATTGGAATAAAATTATGATTGACCAATCGTCTTTTTTTATTTTGACTTCATGAACTGTGCTTCGCTGTCCTCCATCACCCTGAATCAACTATGATGCAACCGGATAAATTTTATGGCACTTCTTACCGCATGGAGCAAACCATGCGCTGGTTCGGACCGAATGATCCGGTTCAACTCTCCCACATCAGACAAGCAGGTTGTACCGGTATAGTCACAGCCCTGCACCATATTCCCAACGGAGAAGTGTGGAGCATTCCGGAAATAGAAAAAAGAAAAAAAGCAATCGAAGCAGCAGGCCTTACCTGGAGTGTAGTGGAAAGCGTTCCTGTGCATGAAGCCATCAAAACACAAACCGGGAATTTTCAACAGTACATCGAAAACTATCAATCCTCTATTCGCAACCTGGCATCCTGTGGCATCAAGAACATCACTTATAACTTCATGCCGGTGCTGGACTGGACAAGAACCGATTTGAGTAATGAAGTGGAAGATGGCAGCCGCGCACTGCGATTTGAAAAAGCCGCCTTCATTGCCTTTGATCTCTTCTTCCTCCAACGGAAGAATGCTGCTGCAGATTATACCTCCGATGAAATTGAAAGGGCCGCCAAAAGATTCCAGGAAATGAGCGCAGCAGAAAAAGAACAACTACAAAAAAATATCATTGCGGGATTGCCCGGCAGTGAAGAAAGTTTTACGATACAACAATTTCAGCAGGCACTGGATGCCTATTCCAATATCAACGCCGAAAAACTGCAGCAGCACCTGATTTATTTTTTGCGGGAAATTATTCCGGTAGCAGACGAATGTAATGTCGTCATGAGCATTCACCCGGATGATCCGCCCTACGCTATCCTGGGCTTGCCCAGAGTGGTAAGCACAGCCAAAGACATCGAGGCTTTGATTCAGGCAGTGCCTTCAACCAATAACGGACTCTGCTTCTGCACCGGTTCGTATGGAGTTAGAAAGGACAATGACCTGCCTGCCATGATCCGTCAGTTCGGCGACCGAATCCATTTCATTCATTTAAGAAGCACGACCAGCAATGAAAACGGTGATTTCTTTGAAGACAATCACCTCGAAGGTGACGTCGATATGTATGCCGTGATCCGGGAACTGGTTGCAGTGATGCAAAAAAGAAATGTCTGCTTACCGATGCGACCCGATCATGGTCATCAAATGCTCGATGATCTGAACAAAAAAACCAATCCCGGTTATTCAGCCATCGGCAGATTACGGGGACTGGCAGAACTCCGCGGACTGGAATTGGGAATAATCCGGTCATTGCATCAATAATCTGATTATTTTTATCTTATACAATCACGGCAGCACCTGTAACTGCATATTTACCATAAATAGAAGGTATGAGACCATTCCTGGATGATGATTTTTTACTGAACAATGAAACTGCGAAGGCCTTATACCATCAATACGCCAAAGACCTGCCCATCATTGACTACCACAATCATTTGTCCCCCGAAGCCATTGCACAGGATGTAAACTATGAAAACATCACCCAACTATGGCTCAATGGCGATCATTACAAATGGAGAGCCATGCGTGCCAATGGAGTGGATGAAAGTTACATCACCGGCAATCGCTCCGACCGCGAAAAATTCGAACAATGGGCTCGTACCGTTCCCTATACACTGCGCAATCCCGTATTTCACTGGACCCATCTGGAATTGAGACGTTACTTTGGCATCACTGAACAGCTGAATGAAAAAACAGCGAACAGTATATATGATCAGATCAATGCAATGCTCTCATCAAAAGAGTACAGTGTAACAGGATTACTGGAGAAGATGAAAGTCCGGCTGCTCTGTACAACCGATGACCCCATTGATAATTTGGCGCATCATCAAACCATTCGACAACAAGATGGTCCTATTCGGGTGCTGCCTGCATTCAGGCCCGATAAAGCAATGGAGGTCGAAGATGCCTCCCAATTTAATAGCTACCTACAAAAATTAGAAGCTGCTGCTGATGTCTCCATTGGTACTTACGGAGACTTTCTGAAGGCTTTGAAAAAGCGACATGAGTTTTTTGTTGCCAACGGATGCTCTGTCAGCGATCACGGACTGGAATCTATCGTTGCAGAAGATTATCGTGAACAGGAAATAGTTGCCATCTTTCAACAAATCAGAAATGGCAAGAACCTTAGCAGGGAAGAAAAAGACAAATTCAGATCTGCTATGCTCATTCAGTTCGCCGAATGGGATTGGGAAAAGGGATTTGTACAGCAATACCACCTCGGAGCCATGCGCAACAACAATACCCGCCGTTTACAGGAACTGGGTGCAGATACCGGCTGGGACAGCATAGGTGACTTTTCACAGGCAAGGGCTTTATCAAAGTTTTTAAACAAGTTGGATAGCAACAATACGCTCACGAAAACAATTCTTTACAACCTGAATCCTGCCGACAACGAAGTTTTTGCCACCATGATCGGAAATTTCAACGATGGAAGTATTGCCGGCAAAATTCAATGGGGCAGCGGCTGGTGGTTCCTCGACCAAAAAGATGGCATGACGCGGCAACTCAACACCCTCAGTAATATGGGACTGCTAAGCCGCTTTGTAGGCATGCTCACCGATAGCAGAAGTTTTCTTTCCTTTCCCCGACACGAATACTTCAGAAGAATTCTTTGTAACCTGTTGGGGGAAGATGTAGAAAAAGGAGAACTCCCCGATGACATGCATTGGATAGGAAAAATAGTACAAGACATTTGCTACCACAACACCCGGAATTATTTTAATTGGCAGGAGGTAACGCCGAACAGCTAAAGTAGCCAACTGATACAATGATAGACAACAGCACTTCAACGAATACCCAATCAACCTCTGCCGGAAGCAAGTTGTCCGGCAAGGGAAAAATTCTTTGTTGGGGAGAACTGTTGCTGCGCCTTTCACCCGAACTGCAGGGACAATGGATAGCCAACCACTCTTTTTCGGCACACATAGGTGGAGCTGAATTGAATGTAGCCAGGGCATTGGCGCACTGGAATGTGCCCACCAAATATTTTACTGCTGTGCCCGATAATTTTATTACTGCAGAAATTTGCCGGCAACTGGAGGCTGAAAATATTGACATTTCGTCGGTTGCAGTACAAGGTAACCGGCTGGGACTTTACTATCTTCCCCAGGGAACTGATTTGAAACAGGCAGGAGTTATATATGACCGGGCACACTCTGCATTTGGAGAACTGCAGCCCGGAAGCATCAACTGGGATAAAGTATTGGAGGGATGTAGCTGGCTGCACTGGAGTGCGATAACCCCCGGACTGAATGCGCAACTTGCGGCAGTTTGTTCAGAAGCAATCAGTGCAGCAAAGAAAAAAGGAATGACAATCTCTGTTGACCTGAACTATCGGTCATTGCTGTGGCAATACGATGTTGTTCCTTCAGAAGTCATGATACCACTGGTACAACAATGCGATGTAGTGATGGGAAATTTATGGGCAGTAGAAAAATTACTTGGAATTTCATCGCCCATCCGGGAAAGCAAGGGACATTCGCAGGAAGACCTGGTAAGCGCTGCCGGAGAAAGCATGCGGGAATTACATCGCTCATTTCCCGGCTTACAGCACATCGCCTATACTTTCCGCTTAGATTCCAGTTATTTTGCTGTACTGTATCATCCTACTACACTTACACCATCATCTACCTACCCCCTAGAGCAAGTTCGCGACAAGGTGGGTAGTGGTGACTGCTTTATGGGAGCATTGATATATGGTATAGTACAAGAGTCCGAACCGGCGCAGATCATCAACCGGGCTGCAGCAGCTGCAGTCGGGAAAATGCAGGAAATAGGTGATGCAACGAAACAAACAATAGAGTCGATCGAGCATAAAATAATTGGGATATGATAAGCATTGCTTCAGCAGCAGAAATTCTGCGACATCAAAAGATTCTTCCGCTTTTTTATCATTCAGATCAAGTTGTCTGTGCAGGAGTTGTACAAGCACTGTATGCAGGAGGAATAAAGATGGTCGAGTTCACGAATCGGGGTGAGCAGGCGCTATCCAGATTCAGGGAATTGCATCAGTTGCGAAAAGAGAAATTTCCCGAAATGATTTTGGCTGCTGGAACAATCCGGTCTTCAGAGGATGCAGAGGCCTATCTTACCGCCGGTGCTGATCTGCTGATCAGTCCGTGTTTTGATGAAGGCGTTGCGGAAATAGCTAAGAAGTCGGGAGCTGTCTGGTTACCGGGTTGTATGACGCCAACAGAAATTCACAAGGCTGCATCAGCAGGAATCCATATAGTGAAGCTGTTCCCCGGAAATCTTTTAGGTGCTGAATTTGTACAAGCGGTACGCCCTCTTTTTCCGGAAGTACAATTCGTTGTAACAGGCGGCGTTGAGCCAACAGTAGCCGGAGTTGAACATTGGTTGCAGGCCGGCGTTCTGGCAGCAGGACTGGGAAGCAAACTCATCAGCAACGAATTAATGAAACAGCAGCAGTTTAACCGGCTGGAAAAAAATGTTGCCGAGCTACTACACCAACTACAAAACAAATAATACCCCTTGAAAGCAGACATCATGAAAAACAAAACAATAGGCTATAGGTGGACGATTTGTTTGTTGCTGTTTTTTGCTACTACTATCAACTATTTAGACAGACAAGTACTCAGTCTGTTGAAGCCATCACTAGAAGAACAATTCGGTTGGAGCAACAGTGATTATGCGAATATTGCCTCTGTTTTTCAATTGGTCTATGCCCTTTCTATGCTGTTCGCCGGTCGTTTCATCGATCGGCTGGGAACTAAATGGGGGTATGGGTGGGCCATCATAGTATGGTCTTTAGGGGCGATGATGCATGCGTATTCGATTCCTATCGGACAAACCATTACAACTGTATTGGGATGGGCAGGTATAGTTTTAGCACCTGTAAGTATTTTGGGGTTCATGATTTCCAGAGCTGTTTTGGGGATAGGAGAATCAGGTAATTTTCCTGCAGCCATAAAAGCTACGGCTGATTATTTTCCCAAGAAGGAACGATCATTCGCAACAGGCATTTTTAATTCTGGAGCCAATGTAGGTGCTATTTTTGCGCCCCTCACTGTTCCCTGGATAGCAACTCAATGGGGTTGGGAATCTGCTTTCATCATTATTGGAGCCATTGGTTTTATTTGGTTGGGTTTCTGGCTCATCTATTATGAGCGGCCCGAGAAACAAACACGTCTATCCCGTGAAGAACTGGAATACATCCATAGCGACCAGGAAGAAAATACTTCCACCACACAAGAAGAAAAAAAGATTCCCTGGTTTCAACTGCTCGCCTACCGGCCAACCTGGAGCTTTGCTCTTGGAAAATTTCTCACCGATGGCGTATGGTGGTTTTTTCTCTTCTGGCTTCCTGCCTATCTCAAAGATCAGTATGGCATGACAGGCGTATCAATCATGCTTCCGTTAACTATACTGTATAGCATGACCATGATCGGTAGTATTGGTGGTGGCTGGCTACCTGTTTATTTTATTCGAAAAGGATTAGCTCCGTATGACGGAAGAATGAGAGCTATGTTTTATATAGCGATGATACCGCTGGTGGTATTGGCAGCACAATACCTCGGAAGCATCAGTTATTGGATGCCTGTATTACTGATTGGCATTGGCGCTTCTGCGCACCAGGCATGGAGTGCCAACCTGTTTACTACCGTAAGCGATATGTTTCCCAAGTCAGCAGTCGCATCTGTTGTAGGTATTGGCGGAATGGCGGGGGGACTGGGAGGTGTGCTGATAACAAAGACAGGAGGAGCGCTGTTCGACCACTATAAATCGCTGGGGCATATTGAAACAGGATATACCATCATGTTCACTTATTGTGCCATCGCTTATCTGATTGCCTGGATGTTAATGAAAACGCTGGTACCCGGGTACAGACCTGTTGCAAAAAATCATTGGAGATCTTCTTGACGAATCAGTTGATTTCCCACTTTACATTCCAGATAAATCAGGCA
>DAIMYK010000057.1:0-8653 GCA_036734525.1 Sediminibacterium sp.
AGCGGCGCACAAGCTGCTGCGGCTGAGGTGCAGGAGGACTATGCGGCAAAGAAAATTTCTACACTCGCTCCCACACCTTTTACTCCGTAGGCGTATCACACTGGCCTTTCTCCTCCTACATAACTGATATAATACTCCCCCACGCGGCGATAAATAACCACCAGAGGTTCATCTGCAACCATAACATCTATCGTACCGGCATTTGATAATAAAATGGGGGATACAAGAATATCCTGACTGAAAACAGTACCCGGTCGATTGCGCCACTTATACACGGCCTCCTTGACCGTCCATAACAAAGTCAGTAACTCCCTTTGTACTTCTTCCCCCCAACCCTGCACCCATTCCCATTCCTCATCAGATAAAAACTTATGGCGTATCCTATGTACCCGATCGGTGATTTTTTCCAAGTCAATACCTACGGCACCACACTCACTCACCATCGCTGCTGCCATACCTCCACTATGCGTCAGAGAAAAAAAATATTTATCACCGGGAACATAAGGCCTACCCTGCTCCGGATAGACTACCTCATCATAAGGAAAATCCGGATACAAATAGGGCAATAAATAACCGGCAGCCTAATGCTGCAACTGCTTTTGTGGGTGTACCACCGGATAGCGCAAACTGACCTTCTCTAAAAAAAAAGCGGGCTCCTCTGCGATCTCCCAGATCGCCAGGCGCGTGTTTTCGTTGATATCTTGTTGATAATACAGGGGCACAACCGTAACTTTACCAATTGTATGCAGAATTAAGACATATTTGCAAAGGATAGAAAAAATTATACCATGATTCTTACGGACCGCCGTATACTCGAAGAGATGGAAAAGGGTTCCATTATCATTGAACCCTTTCACAGAAGCGACCTGGGCAGCAATAGCTATGATGTGCACCTGGGTAAATGGCTGGCTACCTACGTTGATGCCGAACTCGATGCCAAAAAACACAATACAATTGAATATTTCGAGATACCTGAAGAAGGCTATGTTCTGCAGCCAAGTGGCTTCTACCTGGGCGTAACCCTGGAATACACCGAGACACATGCCCACGTTCCTTTCCTCGAGGGCAAATCCTCCACCGGCCGGCTAGGCATCGATATCCACGCTACCGCAGGCAAGGGCGATGTGGGATTCTGTGGTAACTGGACCCTCGAAATCTCCTGTAAAAAGCCGGTTCGCGTTTACAAGGGCATGCCCATCGGTCAGCTGATCTATTTCCCGGTAGAAGGTGAAATCGAAGTGCGCTACAACCAAAAAGCCAATGCTAAATACAGCGGCCAGCCAGATAAACCAATCGAAAGCATGATGTGGAAGAATAGCTTCTGATGCCTTCCCCCTGCCTACTTATTTCCGCGACTGCGCTCCTGCGCCAATATCCAGCCGACGACCTCCCTGTAACTGCGCATCCCCTCTTTTTGTCCGTTCATCCGCAGGTACTGCGCATACAATTCATTGAATGCAGGCGTCACCCCGTGTGTTCTGGACCGAAAAAATTCCCTGATTGCCCTCCGGTCGCGCTTGACAGCTGTATCCAATCTTCTCGCGTTCTCTTGCATCTGCCTGCGCAAGCCGGCACTATCGCCCTGTAAAGCATACATGCGCCACAACTCCTGCTGCACCTGGTCATACAAATCGAGTGCTGCCGAATACCTGAGTCGGGCATCTTCCTGTGCCTGAGCTGCCAGCCAACCAATATAACTGGCCTCACTTTCCCGCGCATACCCCAGTTGATGAGCCACCTCATGACAGGCAATGTATGGAAGTAAAATATCGGGAATCTCTGCTCTCACCTGTGCCTCACCTGTAAAAGGATTGTAATAGCCGGTATAACCTACCCAGTCACCCAATTCAGCCAACAAAGATCTCTTCAAAGCAGGTTCCCGCCATTGCAGCTCCGGGGATGTTCTGGCCAAAGCTGCATACGCCTTCCCGGTGAGCTGCAAGATGTCAGGAAAAGCGATCATCGGCAGCGTGTCCCCGGGAATGGCCGACCTGCTGGAGTTCAGAGCACTTATTAACCGGTCATTGAATCGGGTCAACTCCTCCAGGGTATATTCCGGTTTTCCGAGTTGGCGGGTCTCCCCCACCGTTGGCCGGTCGTAATTGAGTCCCCAAAAAACCTTAAAAATCACATACAACCACAAGCCGGCAACTACCATTTTTTGCAGCAATAATCCGGTATCGAACTTCCGCTTGCGGACAAATCGATTGAATAACCACCCGGCGATACGAATAATCAGGTACAGAATACCCCCCACATAGATTACATCACCCACTGAAAATGGCAACCATCCTGTAATTGTACGCAGGGCCCTGCTGAATAACGGATAAAAACCCCGGGAATAGTAGTGTTCCACAGCAAAGGGAAAAAAGGAAAAAACAACGACCACCGGCACCGCCAGGAGTAGGTACCGGTATTGCCGGCCAAATTCTTTCCATCGGTTCATTATGCCCTTCATCAGGGCAAATATCCGCAGAAAGCGGGGAATGTGGTAACCTCAACAGAATCAATAAGTTCAGATAATGTTGGTGATTAAGCCCAATTATCGTACCTTTGCCCTCCCATAAATGGACCGTTATGAGCCAGCGCCGGGAATTTGAGATTGCGTTTGTTGGGCTGAAACCGGGTTTGCATCATTACGAGTACAGGGTGGAAGATAAGTTCTTTGCTTCTTTTGGACCCCAGGATTTCAGTCATTGTGAAGCCAATATCCGGCTAACGCTGGATAAAAAAACCGGTTTCATGCAATTGAAATTCGACATCGACGGAACAGTACAGGGCATTTGCGACAAATGTGGCAATTCCTTACCACTTCAACTTTGGGATGAATTTACCCTCATCGTGAAACTGGTAGATGACCCCGATACGATGAATGAACAGGAAGAAGACCCCGATGTTTTCTACATCGGTCGTGGAGAAAGCCACCTCTACCTGTCCAACTGGATCTACGAGTTCATCATCCTGAGCATACCTTTTCAAAAGATCTGCGCAGATGCTGAAAAGGGCGGTCCCTACTGCAACCTGGAAGTGTTGGAAAAACTGAGGCAATTGGAGCAAGGTGTAAAAAGCGAAAACAAAACCATTTGGAAAGGTCTGGATCAATTCAAAGACCTAACCGATAATAACTGACCATCTAAATTTTGATGATATGCCGAATCCGAAACGCAGACACTCCCAACAGAGAAGTGCTAAAAGAAGGACTCACTACCTGGCAGAAGAAGTGACCCTGAGCAAAGACGCTACAACAGGTGAAAACCATGTGCGTCACCGTGCCCATGTAAGTGAAGGTAAATTGTACTACAAAGGAAAACTCGTGGCTGAGAAAGCCCCGCTGAAGGCCTAATTGTACGTATAATTCTTTATTGCCAACATGAGCATGCACATCGGTCTTGACATGATGGGCGGCGATTACGCTCCCCTCGAAGCTGTCAAAGGACTCCAGGAATTCTTATCAGGAAATTCATGTAATGCCATCATTCATTGCATTGGCGATGAATCTGCACTGCTTCCCCTTTTCGAAGCACATTCCATCGACACCTCCTCTATAAAAATCGTTCATGCCGAAGATACCATCGGCTACCATGAACATCCTACCAAGGCATTGCGTGAAAAAACTCAATCCTCTATCGCCATTGGATTTCGTTTACTCGCTACCGGCGAACTCGATGCCTTCATCAGCGCAGGTAATACAGGTGCCATGCTGGTGGGAGCCATGTTCAGCATCAAACCTATTGAAGGAGTATTGAGACCCACGATTTCCTCCGTTATTCCCAAACTGAACGGCTCCACCGGATTACTGTTGGATGTGGGTCTGAACGCAGATTGCAAGCCGGAACAGTTGAACCAATTCGCTATATTAGGTAACCTCTACGCGAAACACATCCTTCAAATAGATGAACCCAAAGTTGCCATGGTGAATGTGGGCGAAGAAGAAGGCAAAGGCGACCTGCTGGACCAAGCTACCTATCCCCTGCTGAAAGAAAATAAACACATTCATTTCATTGGCAACATTGAAGGAAGAGATATTTTCAATGACAAAGCAGATGTTATTGTCTGCGATGGATTCACCGGAAACATACTTCTCAAAATGGCTGAGTCCGTTTATGATCTGACCATCAAAAGAGGCATAGAGGACGAATATATCCAGCGTGTCCACTACGAAAACTACGGCGGCACTCCCGTTTTAGGTGGCGCTAAACCCGTCATCATCGGCCATGGCATCAGTCATGCACGTGCCTTCCACAACATGATCCTGTTGGCCTGCAAAATGGTGGAACGTGATATCTGTGGCAAGATCTCTCAGGAATTACTCTCCTGATTTTCCTTTTACCTTTTTCTTCCCAAACGAATCAACTAACTTTGTACAAACAAGTGTTAGTTTATGTGGTTGAACAATGTACTGGAAACCATCGGCAATACACCCCTCATTCGCCTGAATAAGATCAGCCGCGAAGTACCCTGTACCCTCCTGGCCAAGGTGGATTATTTTAACCCCGGTAACTCCATCAAAGACAGGATGGCTTTGAAAATGGTTGAAGTGGCTGAACAAGAGGGGAAGTTAAAACCGGGGGGTACCATCATCGAAGGTACCAGCGGCAATACCGGTATGGGACTCGCCCTCGCCGCCTGTGTGAAAGGGTATCACTGCATTTTCGTTACAACTGACAAACAATCGAAGGAGAAAGTAGATATCCTGAAAGCCTTGGGTGCGGAAGTAATTGTTTGTCCGACCAACGTTCTACCCCAGGATCCCCGCAGCTATTACAGCGTAGCCAAAAGACTGGCGCAGGAAATTCCGAACTCGATGTACATGAACCAGTACGATAACCTCGCGAACAGGCAGGCACACTATGAAAGTACAGGTCCTGAAATATGGGAGCAAACAGAAGGCAAAATCACACACTTAGTATGTACTGCCGGTACCGGCGGAACCATCACCGGAACAGCCATGTACCTAAAAGAAAAAAATCCGAACATTCAGATTTGGGCAATCGATGTGTATGGCTCATTGCTCACCAAATACTATAAGACCGGTGAGATCGATATGAATGAAGTGCATCCTTATATTTCAGAAGGATTCGGGGAAGATTTCGTGCCGGGTAATTATGATATGCGCTTTATCGATCATTTTGAACAGGTGACAGATAAAGATGGAGCTGTGATGGCCCGACGCATAGCGCGGGAAGAGGGACTATTCTGCGGCTACAGTGCAGGCAGTTGCCTGCAGGGATTGATGCAACTGAAAGACCGGTTGAAAAAAGACGATCTGGTCGTTTGTATTTTTCATGATCACGGAACCCGCTACATTGGTAAAATCTATAATGACCAATGGATGATGGAGCGTGGTTTTCTGGAAGTAAAAACATTCAAAGACATTGTCAATGGGCGCAGGGGGAAGTCTCTGCTTACCCTCGATGTTACAGACACGGTGGCTAACGCCGTGGAGATGATGAAGAAATACAACATCGAACACATCCCTTTAACTCGGGAAGGAATAATTTGCGGAGCAGTGAGCGAGAACGGACTTTTCCAGAAAGTTTTCAGTAACCCTGATATCCGCCATGAATCACTGTCTGCTGTCGCAGAAGCCCCCTACCCTGTTGTACCATTCGAGACCCCCGTAGAAAAACTGGGTCAGCTTATCAACAAGGAAAATGGCGCTGTGCTGGCCAAAGATGAAAAGGGTGAATTTCACATTGTCACCAAATACGATGTGATTCAAACATTGGCTCAGTAGAACGTGGAATGAATGCTAACATCCGTTTGTTACCAATGAAGTAAATTGCTGCTCAAATCATTGCAATAAACTAAACAGTTATGGGAAAATACAGTGCCGGTGTATTGTTCGGCGAAGAACTAGCCGCTTTATACGAAGATGCCAAGATCAATCAATTCGCATTACCTGCCATCAATACCACAGGAAGTAATACCATCAATGCAGTATTGGAAACAGCTGCCAAAGTAAACTCTCCTGTGATCATTCAATTTTCCAATGGCGGGGCTCAGTTCATGGCTGGAAAGGGCATGCCCAATGACCAGTTGCAAGCCAACATTTCCGGTGCCATCGCCGGAGCCACGCATATTCATCAATTAGCGAAATATTATGGTGTGCCTGTTGTGGTACACACCGATCATGCCGCCAAAAAATGGTTGCCCTGGATCAGTGGATTACTGGATGAAGGAGAGCAATTCTTCCAAGAGAAGAAACGTCCACTTTTCAGTTCACACATGCTCGATCTTTCGGAAGAGCCACTGGAAGAAAATATCGAAACATCAGCAGCTTTCTTCCGCCGCATGGCGCCCCTGGGCATGAGTATCGAAATTGAGTTGGGAGTAACAGGAGGTGAAGAAGATGGTGTTGACAACAGTGGTGTAGAAAATGATAAATTATATACTCAGCCCCAGCACGTGGCTTATGCTTATCGGGAACTGAGTGCTATTGGAAATTTATTTACGGTAGCTGCTGCATTCGGTAATGTACACGGCGTTTATTCTCCGGGCAATGTAGAATTGCGGCCGGTGATTTTGCACAATAGCCAGGAGTACATTCAGAAAGAATTTGGTACCGGTGAGAAACCCGTCTATTTTGTTTTCCACGGTGGAAGTGGTTCACCGCAGCACCAGATAAGAGAAGCGATTGGTTACGGGGCCATCAAAATGAACATTGATACCGATTTGCAATGGGCTTTCTGGGATGGTGTTCGGCATTTCTACCAAAAAAATGAAGCTTACCTGCAAGCCCAGTTGGGCAATCCGGAGGGAGCCGATAAACCCAATAAGAAATACTACGATCCGCGGGTTTGGTTGCGCAAGGCAGAGGAATCTTTCAGCCAAAGACTGGTGACTGCTTTTGAAGACCTGAACTGCATCAACCGGAATGCTTAACCTTTATCTCCTGGCAAAGGCCTGGCTGATATCCTGATGGCGCTTTTTGATTTCTTCATCTTGGGGGAACATGACCAATGCACTATCAGCCATTGATTTGAGTCGTGCATTGGCACCTTGACTGGCATTCAGCATATTACTCAGGTATTGGGTCCAGGTAAAAGCATCTTGGGGATGGTACTTCCTGTACAAGGCAAATCCTTTCTGTAACCCTGTCGTATCATAGGTTCTGGCAACACACGCCATATAAGTCTGGTAATAAGTTTGGTTGCGCGGTCTTTCAAAAAAACATAACCGTGCGAAATAAGCGGCACTATCCCAATTCTGTTTCTCATAATACATGTTGGCACGAATGTTTTCCACGTACATCATGTAAGGATTGGCCTTTGCGCCACGGCGCAGGTACATTTCAGCTTCCGCTTCCCGCTTGTTGCGCCAGAGATACATACCCAGCATACCTTCGATGGGTTGTACTGTATTGGAAACAAGATTGGGAAGTGATGGAAAAGCATTGACAACCTGATCAACAGGGGCTGTAAGCGTAACGGCATTGAGCTCTTGCACATACAGATTCTGGGCTATGGAAGAACGCCATATCAGAAATCCGATGTAAATAATGGGCAATAACATGACTGCAGTAAAAAAAGAATAGATGAGTGATGTACCACCTGCATTTTTTTTCTCTTCTGTCGCAGTGGCTGTTTCTTTTGCCGACAATAAAGTATAACTCAGCAAAACTCCCATACCTGCCACTGCAAACAGCATCTGGTTCATGGGTTCTTCTTTGGGGAAGTTAAGGGCACTATCAGTTGCGAATGCGATCACTGCCACCAATGAGAAGAAACTGAAAATTGCAACCATTGTATCTTTCGATTGAAAGAATGCCCTGGCACCATAAAAAATAAAAAACAGAAAAAGAGAAGCGTACAATACCCCGCCTGCAAAACCCAATTCGGCAAAATATTCCAGGAAATCATTGTGCGCATGTATGGGTACAATGAGTCCGTCATTGTGTTCTCTTGAATAAGGAATAGATGCCAGTTTCCAGTTACCATAGCCACTTCCTGTGACAGGGTGCTTGCGGGTATGTTCCCAGGCGGCCTTCCACAAAATAAAGCGTGCCTGTGTACTTCCCTGTTCGGTATTGATGATATCACCCAATCTTTTTTCCACCGTACCATATCCCCCACCGGAAGCATTGGAGTCATTGTAGGTGTATTGGGCATAATTGGTTGCGACGCGGGAGGAGATCACAGCTATACCGGTCAAAACAACACCTAATAAAATGCGAACACCCAGGGCGGCTAGAGATTTTTCTTTTACATAGGTTATGAATGAAATTAGCAGGTAAGCCTAAATACTACCAATGATGGCGACGAGGGCTGTTCTAGAATTCAACAAAAAAATAGTGGTGGCATCCAGAAAGAATACCAATGCATACCAGATGCGCCAAACATTTTTATAGTAAAAGACACCCATGAGTACAAAAGGAATCTTCACCACCATCGCTGCAGCATAAATGTTTTTGTTTCCGGCATTGAGGCGCATGGTCAATACCAATTCACTGAAGGTGAGTTCACCGCTACCTTTGAAAAAGTACAAAAGCGATATGGCAGCCTGTACATAAAGAAAAAATGAAACAACACCGATTATCCACGGAATTAAATCAGTCCGTTTGTAAAATAGTATGAACAAATGAAAGAAGGAAACCATAGCAGTTGCTAATCTTACCAGACAAACAATGGTTTCAGTTGGATTGACAGCCCAC